>JAFNZX010000284.1 GCA_017382615.1 Clostridia bacterium
CCCAATGCCAAAAATATGACGAGCGTGGATTGGACCACCGACAGATTTTTGGATCAATTTTACGTAGAAGCCAACAAGAGCGGCAACTTTGATTGGAACGTTGCCATTTCTGCCTACCATTACAACAACGGCAAGGACGTGACGTGGTCGGAGGAGCACGCAAATCCGCAGTACCTCTCCCCCACTTACTTCTCCAATTTCAGATGGATTGCAGAAACCGATCATTACTTCAACGGTCAGCGCCGTCACACCATCATCAGCGATTTTGAAATTGCCCCCATGGATAATCAAAATCTGCAGGCTGCCTCCTACGCCTACGCATACTATAAGATTTTGGAAAACGGCTACGTGGATGCGCTGATCTATTCGGCACACACCGATAGCCAGAGTCTGATCCAGGGCTCAGGTCTATGGACCACCGAAAAGGGGATTCTCAAGGATCGCCGCGCGCTTTACAACGTCTTTATGACCATTGACACCAAGGATACCTCACAGCTGGACGCGCTTGGCATGTCCACCATGGTACCCGGCTGGAGCTCGCTGTACGACGCACAAAAGAATAAGGCAGCAACCAGACAGTTTGTCACGGGATCTGACGTTGGCGAAAAGCCCTCGGGTAAGAGTCGCGTGCTCTTCAGCTTTACCGACGGCACCACGGGCGGCTTTACGCCCGATGACCGCGTTGCTTACTTAGAGCTCTCCAAGGATGCAGCCTTGGGCTGGCCCGTGCTGGGTGCGCATCTTGACCGCACGCAGCCTGCCGCTTACATGGGCATTTCCAACACTACGCTGCAGGGCTCGGACATCAAGGGCGTCAAGGCTCTTGCACTGACCATGTGCGCTGCTGCAGACGTGCCCGAGCAGGGCAAGGTAAGCGTTAAGCTGCGCCTTTACAAGCAGGGTGATAAAACGCTCTCTGCAGGCAACGGCGATGTCGTTTACGAGGACGTTGTTGAGCTGGAGGCAAATACCTGGAAAACCGTATATTTTGACGTCTCCGAATTTACCGCACTTGTGGATGGTGACGACCCCATTACCGTTTCCGTACAGGTTATGGTCCCCGAGCTTGCGGAAAAGGGCTCTTGCGCGTTGCTTTTGGATCGCGTGCAGGCTTACGGCAAATTCGGTGTACAAGCCTATGAATGGCTGATTATCGTGGTCTCAGTGATCGCAGTGCTGGCACTGGTGGCAGGTCTTGTGTATCTGCTGTACCGCAAGTACGGTGCACCGCCCATCGTTGCAAACGTCTTTTACAATATTTCGGGCGGCAAGATCAAGCTGCGCCGCTATAAAAAGCAGTGAGGTGATGTAAATGGGAGCAATGTATGAAAACAAAAAGGAAGATTTCCACTGCCGCAACGAGCTGCACGGAAGCTACCCGCTTGCCTTTGGTGCGCACCTGCACTACCATTTAGAGCTCGTATATATGGTAGAGGGCTGCACCACCTGCGCGGTGGATACCGGAGAATATACCCTGCAAAGCGGCGACGTACTGCTGGTATTTCCCAATCAGGTACACCGCTACGATCCCTCCGATCGCGAAAGATACCTGCTCTTTATCATCAATCCCGACATGATGCCCGAGCTTTCCCGTTCCTTTTCGGGTGCTTCTCCCACCTGTCCCATCGTGCGCGGCGTGGGAAACGATCCCTATATGCAAAATCTGCTCATGATGCTCTCACGCACCGAGCAGATGCCGGCAGATTATCGTGACGCCATTACCAAAGGCTATTTACTTGCCTTTTTCGGTGAGCTGCTCTCCCGTATGAGCTTTAAGGAAAGTAACCAGAACGATTCCGTCACGCTGCGCACGATCGTTTCCTACTGTGCACAAAACTACTCGCGCGAGCTGACGCTTGCCACCCTGGAGGAGGAGCTGCACCTGAGCAAATACTATATCTCCCATCTGTTTGGCAGTAAGATCGGCACGGGCTTTAACGACTACATCAACGCGCTGCGCGTTTCCGAGGCTTGCCGTTATCTGCGCAGATCCAATAAGAGCATTACCGAAATTTCCACTTTGGTAGGCTTTGGCACGCTGCGTACCTTTAACCGCGCATTTTTCAAGCAGGTTGGTATGTCCCCCAGCGAATACAGAAAAACCGCACCGCGCAAGTCCGATACAGACCGCATGTCTTCGGAGGTACTGCAGCATGTCTGAAAAGCAAAACAAAAGCAGTAAACTGCTCACTATACTGAAAAATTACGTGATACTGACAATAGGCGCGTTTATCTACGCGATCGGTATTGCAGTATTTCTTGATCCCAACCACTTAGCCCCCGGCGGTGTTTCGGGTATTTCCATTATTCTTAACAGCATCGTCAGATTCGGTGATTTTGAGCTGGGTACGGGTGTATGGATCTTTTTGATCAATATTCCCTTGCTCATCATTGGCTTGATTATTTTCAAATTCAGTTTTTTGATGGGAACGCTGTATGCTACCGCGCTCTCCTCTGCCGTCATTGAGGTCATTGACCGCGGCTTTTCCCATCTCATTCCCAATATGCAGGATCATTTATTGCTTGCAGCAGCGGCAGGCGGTGCTTTGGTGGCACTTGGCATAGGACTCGTATTTCACGGGGGCGGCTCAACGGGCGGCTTTGACATTGTGGTCAAGCTGCTGCGCCGCAAATTCCGCCATATGAAAACAGGCGGTCTTTACCTTGTGTTGGACGCAACCGTTATTCTGATATCCGCCATTGCATTCCACGATATTCTGGTCGCTATGTACGCAGTTGTGACCGTGTTCGTCAACTCCACCGTGCTTGACTTGGTGCTTTACGGCAAGGATAATGCAAAAATGGTCTACATCGTTACCGACTATCCGGACGAGGTTTCAAACCGCCTGTTGAAGGAGGTTGAAACCGGCGTGACCATACTGGACGGCAAGGGTGCTTACACCAAAAAGAACAAAAAGGTACTTTTGTGCGTGCTGCACGATCAGCAGTACCCCCAGCTGCGCGACATTGTCAAGCAGGAGGACAAGCACGCCTTTTTGATCGTGACAAAAGCAACGGAAATCTACGGCGAGGGGTATAAGAACCACTACGCGGAAGAGCTGTAAACAAAAACACGAATTATACAAATAAACCCGTCGAAAAATCGGCGGGTTTTGTTTTTAAAAAGAGTCAAAGATCTTATCCTCTAAATTATTTCCGTCTTGCACGATTGTCCGTTGCGGGCAACTTCAAAAGCCTCCCCGCTGCGGGAGGGGGACCGCAGCGAAGCGAATTTCACCGAGGTACGAGGTGAAATGAGAGTAGCGGTTGCGGTGGTGGGGGTTCCCACTTCACCGCTCTTTCGCATCGTGGGTTTCGCGCTGTCCGATAGTATAGGGTGATGGTCGTCCCTTGTACCATCAGTGCGTCCGTATGGGAACCCCCACCACCGCAATCGCGTCGTGTGTTCTCGGCTGGGACGCCTCGACCCCCTCCGCTGCGGTCCCCCTCCCGCAGCGGGGAGGCTTTTCCTGCGTCGGTCTTGGTTTCTAAACCGTTTTTTGGAAAGTGGCAAACCGGCTATAAGTTTTAAAAAATCGAGCAGGCATTATTGCCTACTCGATACTCTCCTTAACGATTTGGTCTATGTACAAACAGACCTGATAAAAATTTTTGTCAATTTGCTGATTGGTTATGCGAATCACTTTGAGATCATAGCCCTCTAATATATCGGTTCTGTATTGATCCTCTTGTAATCCTTGCATGGAATAATGTTGAGAACCATCTATTTCAATAATCAATTTTGCCTCTTTACAGTAAAAATCCGCAATAAAATTATCGATCATTCTCTGTCTTCTGAATTTCACAGGATATGTGCTTAAAAAATCATACCACAGATGGTTTTCTTGCCTTGTTGCATTTTTTCTCAGCGCCTTGGCTAAGGGTTTATTTTTTCCATTATACGGTAACGGCATAGTAACACTCTCCCAATCCATCTGTCCTTTCGTATATTTTACCATATATCCTGAAAAAACACAAGAGTCTATGTAAAGTTTCGCCCGCACTTGCGTGCGGGCGCGTTTGTTTTATTACATATACGTTTAGGGCTGCTCAAAGGTATCTCAGACGC
>JAFNZX010000285.1 GCA_017382615.1 Clostridia bacterium
GCTGTCAGTACGATTACCGCAAGAGCAAATTTGCCACGGGGGAGAGCAAGGCACTCTACGATCAGATCATTCCCGGTGTTTTGATGCATCTGTTAGAGGCGAATGGAGAAGGGGCTAAGCTTTTGCGCGGTAAGGGCGGCGTGCAGGATACCGTCGTCAGCCGTGACAGCTACGTGGCAGCCCTTTGCTCGCACCGCATCAAAAAGCGCATTGAGGTGCAGTATTGCTCGGTGTCGCGCTCGCACGAGCTGCGCATGGCTGTCACCGATATGGTCAAATATACAGAAAACCGCATCCGCGCCCATATGGGCGTCAAATCGCGCCTTGGCGTGGGAACGCTGAGTGAAGCGGTCAAGCGCGAGATGGACGCGTATCTGGACGGTGTCGTGCCGCGCATGAAAAATCCCGAGCGCGAGCAGGTGGAGCAGTACGAAAAGCTGTATGACCTGCCCGCAACCGAGCTGGATCTTTCGCGCAGCGCCGAGATCGAGCAAGCGTCGTGGGAGACCACCAAAAAATTGATCGAAGCCTTCGATCCCGTAGGGGCGAATCACGATTCGCCCGAAACAATCACCCCCGTAGGGGCGAATCACGATTCGCCCGAAACAATCGTCCCCGTAGGGGCGAATCACGATTCGCCCGCATCGGCCGTTCCCGACGGCAACGACGCATTAAATGACGCCCTTGCCGATTATCTGCCCTTTATTCGCGCAGCGGCAAACGGCGACGCGAGCGCACAAATGGCATTCTGCCGCACGCAGGGCAAAATGCTTGACGCGGTGGCGGATGAGATCAACGGCATTGCTGCCGACGTGTTCGGTGACGTGATTCTGGAGGAGGATGGCAGCGCTTACGCCATCATTGAAGATTACAAAGAAGAGCTTGCATACCTTTGGAGGTAATAAAGAATGGAAAATAGAGTTCAACAAGTTCCCAAGCGCGTGCTGGGTGCACTGCTTGCATCCGTTTCGGCAGGCGTTGTGCCGCGCTCGGGCGCGCCTTATATTGCAATTGGCAGACAGGATGAAATTGCCGCTTTGCTCTCTGACCTTGAGCAGGTCAACGAGGGCGGTGCGGGTATGCGCTTTTTGGTGGGCAGATACGGCAGCGGTAAAAGCTTTTTGATGCAGCTGATCCGCGGCTATGCACTTGAGCGCGATTTCATCACGGCAGACTGTGACCTCTCGCCCGAGAGACGACTGTACGGCACGGGCGGCAGCGGTGTGGCAACCTACCGCGAGCTGATGAAAAATCTGGCATCCAAGGCGTCTCCCGACGGCGGGGCTTTGCCCAAGATCATTGCAAGATGGATCGCATCTCTGCAGGCTGAGCTGGTCAGCGAGGGCTCTTCGCCCGATTCGGCTACCTTTGAGGCAGCGCTCAACGCGCGCGTGATGCACAAGCTTGCAGGGGTGGAATTTCTGGTGGGCGGCTTTGATTTCGCCCGCGTTATCACGGCATATTACCGCGCCTATATGCGCGGAGGTGAGGACGACCGCGAGATCATGAGCGCCTGCCTGCGCTGGCTGCGCGGTGAATTCTCCACCAAAACCGAGGCAAAGGGCGCACTGGGCTTTTCGGTTTCGGTCATTATCGACGATGATAACTGGTACGATTTTCTTAAGCTGTGGGCGTCCTTGGTGCGTCTGATGGGCTATCGCGGACTTGTCGTGTTCATTGACGAGTGCGTCAATCTTTATAAGATCGTGCACCGCGTCAGCCGCGAGAATAACTATGAAAAAATTCTTTCCATGTTTAACGATACGCTGCAAGGGCGAGCACCGGGGCTTGAAATCGTGTTTGGCGGTACGCCCCAGTTTTTGGAGGACACCCGTCGAGGACTCTTTTCCTATGAGGCACTGCGCTCGCGTCTGTGCGACAGCCGCTTTACTGTAGAAGGGTATAAAAATCTGATTGGCCCCGTCATCCGCCTGCGCAGACTTTCGGACGACGAGCTGTTCGCGCTGCTTTCGCGTATCACCCAGCTGTACGCACAGTATTACGGGGTGCAGCC
>JAFNZX010000286.1 GCA_017382615.1 Clostridia bacterium
GGGTGAAAAATGTGCTGACACGGTGTTTGACAACGGACACAAGCGCGTTGTCATTGACGGCAAGACCGGTCTGCTCTCCTCGTTCTGCCTTGACGGCAAGGAATACGTGCACGACGCCTTTTCGCTGTGCGCCTTTGACGACAACCCCGACCCTTGGGGCATGCAAGCCTTCCAGCTGCCGCGCCTTGGTACGGGCGAGCAGCAATTCACCCTTTGCTCTCCCCCGGACGGTCCCTTTGAGGGGCTTGCGCCCATCTCGGTCATCGAGGACGGTGACGTGTATCTTGGCGTGGAGGCTCTGTTTGCACACGAGCATACCCGTGCCCGCGTGCTTTATAAGATCTATAAAAACAACGACCTTGTGGACGTGGACGTCACGTTGTTCCTTGGCGATATCAACCGCTTTATCAAGCTCAAGGTCCCCTTCTCTGCAGACGGTAAGCTGATCGGACAGACCGTATTCGGCACGGAAGAGCTTTACATGGATGCACGCGAAAACGTATCTCAACGCTTTATCGCGCTGGACGACGGCAAGACCTGCACCGCACTCCTCAATAATTGCACCTACGGCAGCCACTTTGAAAACGGTGCGCTCTACCTCTCTCTCTGCCGCGGCGTAACCTATTGCGCACACCCCATTATGACAAGACCCATCATCCCCACTGACTGCTTTACCAAGAAGATCGACCAGGGTGAGAACGCTTACTCCTTCCGCCTCGGTGTATTTGCACGCGAGGGATTGGAGAATGCGGCGCAGCAGTTTAACCACAAGCCCTACGTGCTCAACGTATTCCCCACGGGCAGCGCACATCCCGCAACTAAGCCGTTCGAAATCGACCTTGGAAACGACGCGATCAGCCTTGTCACGCTCAAGCGCGCGGACGACACCCACGACACCTATATTCTGCGACTCTTTAACAACACCCCCGACGCGCAAAGCGGCACGCTGACCCTTTGCGGTGCACAATTGCCGCTGAGCTATACCCCTTACGAGGTCAAGACCGTGCTGTATCAAAACGGCGCATTGACCGAGACGGCACAATTGATCATTTGACTTCAATGAAAAAAAGCACCCGCAGATGGGACTGCGGAAATAGCGGAGAAATCCGCAAAAATCAAGGACTGTACCACTTGGATGCAGTCCTTGATTGCTTTTATAGATAGTTGCTGTAGGTGCTGGCGATCACATATTTCGGCTATGCCGAAATATGTGATCGCCAGCGCCTGCGGCAATTACTATTTGAAAGCATTGGTATTTGATTATTTCTCCGCTAATTTAGCAGACGCTCTCGCAAGTGCTTTTTGCTTTTATTCCGGCACGTACCAATCGCCGTCGCTGAAGTACGCTTCCTCAATCGAACGCGCATCCAGAATCAGATTGCCGTTCTCAAGATCAATCCCCCCACGGAACGTAACCACCACAAAGTCACCAACCTGCACGAACGTTTCCAACCATCTGGCAATACGAATATCATCGGTGGATACACGGAAGACCATACCCTCGCTCGGGTCAACACACATGATGCTGTCGTCAATATACGCGTATCCGTCCTCGATTTTAGTCAGCGTGCCTGCCAATCTGTATTCATACGGCTCCATGGGCTTTTCGACCGAATTGGTCATGGCGTAGTCAATAATCTTATTTGCTGCCTCCGTGCCGATCTCGTAGATATACGCGTATTCAAACACGTTTGTCCACAAATAGCCATCCTCGGTGATATACATTGCTCTTTTGTAAACGCCCAATGCATCCGAGGTCATGGTGAAGCTGAGATATTCCTTGCTCTGCTCCCACTCCTTGCCATCCTTTGCCACGTACAGCTTGGCATCGCGGCAGGATGCAAGCACCTCGATGATATACGCATCATCCGTCAAAGCATAGTAGCCCGTGGTTTGGTGCTTGTTTTCCACAGTCGAAAAATGGTTGAACTCCAACACCCGGGCAAGGTTGTAGCGATCAAACAGCTCGCCCAGCGTTACGGGGATATCGTCCAAAGCATCACGGCAACGGTACGTGTAATATTGACCTTGATATCCCAGTGCAATGGCGTATTCCGTGGGCATATTCTGAATACTGCGAATCTCAAACTCCAGATAATTGCCAAGCTTTTTGCCAAGATGCTCAGGCTGTACCATCACGTCGCTCGACACGTAATTGCGAAAAGCCCATAGAATGCTCCAATGCTTCTCAAAAGGCGACAGATATTTATCCGCCCATTCGATGGCAAGCTCCTGTCCCACAGCATCCTGCTTTTTATAATTTCTCTCCAAATCGCCAAATGACACGGTCTCTCGGTTTTCTCCGGGCAAAATATCCTCTCCGCCCATCATCATGGGCACGACGATCATGCCTGCCACAATGAGCACGCATAGGCAAGCGGCGGTCAGTATGCTCCACTTGATCCACGGTTGCTTTGCCGCTCTTCTTTCCTTGGCAGACGCGCTCACGAGATCCGCGTCGATCTCGCCCATTGCTTCTGCAATCTTGGGTATCTTCATACTTCAATTCCCTCCTTGATCAAATACTCTTTGAGCTTTTCTCGGGTGTGATACAGCATGCTCTTGACCTTGCTTTGGCTAAAGCCGTAGCGTTTTGCAATGTCCGCAACCGAGTCAAAGAAATAATACTTGCGCACAAACACACCGCGCACCTGCTCGCTCTGCAGGCGCAAAAACGCGCTGATTGCGGCAGACACCTCGCCCTCGCGTCCGTCCACCGCCTCGTCGGGCAGTATTTCCTCCAGCTCGGACAGCGATACCGTCATCTCTCTGCTGCACTTTTGCCGTGTCAGCGCACGCAGGCGTTTGAGCGACACGTTACGCACCACGCGGCACACAAATGCGCAAAAGTCATCCGGTCGCGCGGGCGGAATGGCATTCCACACCCCCATATACGCATCGTTGACGCACTCCTCGGCATCCTGCGCGTTACCCAAAATATTACGGGCAATGTTTTGACACAGCTTGCCGTATTTGTCCGACGTTTCCCGGATTGCGCGCTCGTCCCGCGCAAAGTACAGCTCTATGACGCTGCGATCGTCGATTTCATGCATGCTCTCACCTCCTGTCATGTAAAGTCTGAAAGGCGCCCTCACCTATACAGTACCCTTTTTTGGGTGCTTGGTTGCAAAGCAAAAGAATATTTTTTCAAAATACCCTTGATTTAATAAGGGGAGCATATGGAATGCTCCCCTACGGTTCATTTGCCTGTTACGACCTCTTGACGTTGATCTTAAGCAGCTCGTCAACCGTGTCGTTATCAATGAC
>JAFNZX010000287.1 GCA_017382615.1 Clostridia bacterium
ATTGAGAGGTATTTGGTATGAAAATATTGGCAAGTGACTATGACGGCACGCTCAACGTGCTGGGCGAGGTCAGCAAGGAAAACATCGAGGCGATCCATGCGTGGCGCGCGGCAGGCACCCTGTTTGGGCTTGTCAGCGGCAGAAATTTGGGCTCGATCAAAAAGTTTTTGGATAAGGACAACGTGCCCTATGACTTTATGGTAGGCTGTAACGGCTCGGTTATTACCGATGCAGAGGGAAATGCCACGGGGCATAACTGTATCCCCGCGCGCGTGGCAAAGGCGTTGTTTGAGGAATTTTTCAAACACGAGGTGGATTGGGTATCGGCTTCGTACGATTGGGGCAGCGTGGGCGTGCAGGCGAGCACCGATCTGCGCGCGGACGATGCGTATCTGTTGATCGACGAGGTGCGACTGGACCGCGTGCTGCAGGTATCATGCTGGTTTACCTGCCCCGAGCAAGCCTTGGCTGTACGGGATAAATGTGAGGCAATGTTTCCGGGGCAGATCAAGGGGCTGATGCCCACCGTGCAAAGCATTGATTTCATGTGCGCGGGAACGGATAAGGCAAGCGGTATTCGCAAGCTGTCCACCTGCCGCGGACTTGCGCCCGAGGTGATTTTGACCGTGGGCGACGGCGAAAACGACCTTTCTATGCTCGAAGCACCCGATTTTTGCGGACACGCCATGCAAAGCGCCATGCCCGTGGTCTTGGGCAAGGTCAGCCGCACGACAAAAAGCGTCGCGGCGTTGATTGAGGAGTATTTGTGACAGAGATATTACGCGTTCCATTTTATTGCGTGCGTTGCCGTATCGGCTTTCAAAACCAAAATCCCAACCGGTAGGGGTCGGCACCCTCGACGATCCCGTGCCTGCATAAACAACATCTCGTAGGGCGCGCATAACAAAAGGACAGAGGCTTGTTACCTCTGTCCTTTGCTTTTATCAATCAAAATATCCCAGCTTGTAAAGCAACTCTGCGCACAAGAGTGCACCGCCTGCCGCACCGCGCAGGGTGTTGTGTGCAAGGGCTACGAACTTGTAGTCGTAAATGGTGTCCTCGCGCAGTCTGCCAACCGTCACGCCCATGCCGCCGTAAATGTCGCGGTCCAGCTTGGTCTGGGGGCGGTTGTCTTCTTCCATGTAGGTGATGAACTGCTCGGGTGCGCTGGGCAGACCGAGCTCCTGGGGCTTGCCGCTAAAGGTCTTCCAACGCGCAAGGATCTGCTCCTTGGTGGGCTTGTTCTCAAACTTGACAAACACAGCCGCCATATGTCCGTCGGTCACGGGCACGCGAATGCACTGCGAGGTGATGACGGGCGCGTCAGCCTTGACGATCTGACCGTCCACCACCTTACCCCAAATGCGCAGGGGCTCCTGCTCGGACTTTTCTTCCTCGCCGCCAATGAAGGGGATGATGTTGTCAATCATTTCGGGCCACTCGTTGAAGGTTTTGCCTGCACCGGAGATTGCCTGATAGGTGGTAACCACCATTTCCTTGATGCCGAAATCCTTGACTGCGGTCAGCGCGGGCACGTAGCCCTGAATGGAGCAGTTGGGCTTGACGGCAATAAAGCCGCGCTTTGTGCCAAGACGCTTTTTCTGTGCTTCAATGACCTCGTAGTGATCTGCATTGACCTCCGGGATGACCATGGGCACGTCTGGCGTCCAGCGGTGTGCGCTGTTGTTGGAAACCACGGGAATCTCTGCCTTGGCGTATGCTTCCTCGAGCGCCTTGATTTCGTCCTTTTTCATATTGACCGCGCAGAACACAAAGGAAACGAGCTCCTTGACAGCTGCGATGTCCTCGGAGCTGATGACGGTCATGTTTTTATATTTCTCGGGCAGGGGCGTGGTCATCTTCCATCTGCCGTCCAAAGCCTGTTCGTAGGTCTTACCCGCGTTGCGGGGGGATGCGACCAGAGCGGTGACTTCAAAATAGGGGTGATTTTCCAAGAGGGTCAGAAAACGCTGACCAACCATACCCGTTGCGCCAATGACGCCGACTTTACATTTTTCCATGGGAATTCTCCTTTACAATAGAGATAAAACGATACTTATATCATAGCACATAAGTGCCGTGTATGCAACAGTTTTTTGCAAGAAAAAATAAATATTATGCAAGATTGTACAAAAAGTGCGGTTATTTGTTGTAAAATACGGGAGTGTTGTGCAATAAAACGATAAAATCCGTCACTTTTGCGCGTTCTTTTGTTCCACGACCACGCTGTACACCTCATTTTTATGTACGCCTCTGTCTTTGGCGGCTGCCTTGATGGCGTCCTTTTCCGACATGCCGGTTTCGACGTAGTGCCGGACGTGCGCGGGAATGCTCATTTCCTGCCAGAATGCGCCCGATTCCGTGCTTTCACTCGCCCCTTCAATCACCAGCACGTACTCGCCGCGCGGCTCTTTGGCGGTGTAGATCTCAATCGCACCGTCCAAGGTCGTGCGCTCTATTTGCTCATTGAGCTTGGTCAGCTCACGGCAAAGCGCGATGCGGCGGCTGCCGCCAAAGGTGTCGGCAAGATCGGCAAGTGTGGTGCGCAGCTTGTGCGGTGCTTCGTGCAGGATCATAGTGCGCTTTTCTTTTTTCAGATCGGCAAGGTGCTCGCGTCGTTCCGCTTTATTGGTGGAAAGAAAGCCTTCAAAGGTAAAGCGACCCGTGGGCAGGGCAGAGAGGGTCAAAGCCGTGATGGCTGCACAGCAGCCGGGAATGCTTGTCACGGTCACGCCGCGCTCGGCGCACAGCACCACCAAGTCTGCACCCGGGTCAGAAATCGCAGGCGTGCCCGCATCGGTGACCAAAGCGCAGGATTCGCCTGCCTGCAGCCGCTCGATGATCTGCTCGCCCCTTTCGCGCTTGTTGTGCTCAAAATAGGACACCATGGGCTTGGAGATCCCCAGCACCGAAAGCAGCTTTTGAGAGTTGCGCGTGTCCTCGGCGGCAATAAAATCCACCTCGGAAAGCACCTTGATCGCGCGCTCGGAAAGATCGGCAAGATTGCCGATGGGCGTGGCAACCAAATATAAAGTACCGCCTACAATGGCGTTTTTTTCTTGGGAAAAGTCGTGATTTTTGATGGAACTCATAGCAAATTCCTTTCATAGAATGGAAATAGAACTTTTTAAGGGGGCATTTATGGCGATTAAAATATACGTGGATCAAGGGCATAATCCCGTCAATCCCAACGCGGGCGCAGAGGGAAACGGATTGCGTGAGCAGGATATTACTTATCGCGTGGGGCAGGAGCTGGCTGCACTTTTGCGTGCAGATCCGAATTATGAGGTGCGACTTTCGCGCCCGACGGCGGATACGCAGCTTGGCACTTCGCTTAACTCCAGCCTGCAAGCGCGCGTGCAGGACGCCAACGCGTGGGGCGCGGATTATTTTATCAGCCTGCATAATAATGCGTCCGAGATTGCCTCGGCGTCCGGCACCGAGGCGTACGTGTATTCGCGCACGGGCGAGGCGTTCCCGCTTGCCGAAAGCATTGTCACGAGCGTGACCGATATCACGGGGCTGCCCG
>JAFNZX010000288.1 GCA_017382615.1 Clostridia bacterium
AGTCCGGGACCGGGGAAGGGCTGACGGTACACCATACCGTGAGGGAGTCCGAGTGCCTCGCCGACAACTCTGACCTCGTCCTTGAACAGCAGCTTGATGGGCTCAACCAGTTCAAACTGCAGATCCTCGGGCAAACCGCCTACGTTGTGGTGGGACTTGACAGCCTTTTTGCCTTCTGCTGCCTTAATGCTTTCCAAAATGTCGGGATAAATGGTGCCCTGTGCTAAGAAGGAAATGCCCTCCAGCTTGGAAGCCTCTTCTGCAAACACGTTGATGAACTCTGCGCCGATGATCTTTCTCTTTTTCTCGGGCTCAGCAACGCCCGCAAGCAGATCGAGGAAGCGGTCGGTTGCGTCAATGTAAACGAGGTTGGCATCCAGCTCCTTGCCGAAAATGTCAACAACCTGCTCGCTCTCGCCCTTACGCATCAGACCGTGGTTAACGTGTACGCAGACCAGCTGCTTGCCGATTGCCTTGATCAGAAGAGCGGCAACAACAGAGCTGTCTACACCGCCGGAGAGTGCCAGCAATACCTTTTTGTCGCCCACCTGTGCGCGCACTGCGGCAACCTGCTCTTCAATGAAAGCCTGTGCCAGTGCAGGGGTAGTGATGCGAACCATAGATTCGGGACGAACGTTGCTCATAAAAATCCTCCTTGAACGGGATGCGTATTTGTCGTATCCTGGATTGAAAATATATAAAAATTCTATCAAAAAAACTGCGAAAAATCAAGAGGTTTTTCGCAGATTTTTTATGACGTTACACACTTTTTTTAAAAATGACGTTGCCTGACAGGTCATAAGCCGTAAAGGTGCGGTTTTCGTAAAGCATATAGGTGGGGGGATTGCCGCCCTTGGGAATGGTGACCGAGCCGGGATTGCAGAAATGCAGCCCGTTGTCCGTGTGGTGCTCGACTACGTGGGTGTGCCCGTACAGCACTACCGTACCGGGGGCAAGCGTGGGCAGGTCGTGGTGGCCGTGGTGCAGATAGATGCAAAGGTCACCGTCAGTCAAGGTTTTGTTTGCACGCAGCACGTCAAAATCCAGCACCATGCCGTCCACCTCGGCGTCGCAGTTGCCGCGCACGCAGATGATCTTGCCGGCAATAGCGTTGAGCATAGGGATCACCCTTTTGGGAGCGTAGCCCTCGGGCAGGTCGTTGCGCGGGCCGTGGTAGAGGATGTCGCCAAGCAGAACGAGCTTGTCTGCGCCGCTTTGCGCAAAGATCTCGCAAAGCTTTTGGCAAGCGTCAGCGCCGCCGTGCAGATCGGATGCAATGAGTAGTTTCATGATTTGTTCTCCGTTTCATAGATGTTGTCGATGGGATCTTTGTAGGTGAAGAACGCAGAGCGGAACAACGCGGTGCCCCGATGCGCACGACACAGGGGACAGTCCCGCGGTAACATGTCCTACGGACACGTCACAGGGGACAGTCCCCGGTATCGTTTGCACGTTCGAGTCAAGCGCGGCGTTGAGGACGTTATTCCTTCACCAGCACCTTGGTGATCTCGCAGATGTAGACGCGGTGAAAATCGTCGATGGGGTAGTTTTTGAGCAGCGCGGGATCGAGAAAGTTTGCCTTTTTGAGGTCGTCCACGTACAGCTTTTTACATTCCAGCACCATGCGCGCCTGGGCGATATAGGGAACGTCCCCGTCAAACGCGGGCGTCAAGCCGGTTGCGGCATATTTGTCTACGTCGCGACCGCTTTTTGTGCCGCACAGTCTGAGCGCGTCGCGCCATGCGTCGTCAAAGAAGGACAAGGAGAGCGTGTCTGCGGCTTCGCAGAATGCATACGTATATCGCTGCGGACGCACAAAGCATACCGCAATTGGTTTGTTCCACAGAATGCCAAGGCAGCCCCAGGACGCGGTCATGGAGTTGGGCGTGCCGTCCCTGGCAGCCGTGATCAGCATCCAGTCCTTGTCAATTGCCGTAAAGGTATTGTCGCTTATCTCATAAGGGGAAATTTCTTTGAACATATCTGCCTCCTAAGATTTGTAGAATGGTGAGCTTGGATCGGTCGCGCCAAGGCTGACCTCTCCTGCATATAGAGTATGTTGCGTGCCGTCGTCTGTCATAACAAGCAAAGCCCCCGTGTCGTCAATGTCCAGTACCGTGGCAGGGAAGCGATCCTGTGCCGTGATGCACTCCACGCGCAAACCCGAGAGCAAAAAGCGTTCGCGGTAGCCCTGTAGCCAAAGCGCGTTGTCCCCGCTTTGCAGATAAGGGGTCAGGTGCGCGCAAATGCGCAGGGCAAGCGTTTCGGGATCAATTTTTACCTGCAGGCTGCCTGCAATGCCCGAAAGCTCGGCAGGGAAGTCCCCGGTCGTCAGATTGATGCCGATGCCGATGGCAACTGCCGTGCCGCAGGGCGTGCCGAAGGACTCGCACAGAATGCCGCACACCTTGCGCCCGTTAAGATAGAGGTCGTTGACCCACTTGATGCGCGGACATACGCCGCAAAGCTGCTCGATCGCCACGGCGGACGCCAGAGCGGCAGCGCAGGTCAGCCCCCCGAGCTCCGAGATGGGACGGTTGGGGTAATAGAGCAGCGTGGCGTAAAGCCCCGTGCCGTCGGGGGAGTAAAAGCTGCGCCCCTGCCTGCCGCGCCCCGCCGTCTGCGTGCGCGCGATGATCAAGGTATTCTGCCCCGTGCCCGCTGCCGCAATGCGCCGCGCCTCGGTATTGGTGGAATCAATTTGGTCGTAGCGCATAATGCGCAAATTCTCATTTTCCAAGCGGTTCACCTCGCATACAATTTCTGTTTACAGTATAGCATAAATTTCATCATGCGTCAAGCGGGAAGTTGCAAGTGCTGCGGACAGTCCGGGAGGCCTGTCCCTACGAGGCGTAGAAAAAGACGGATCGGTCAAAGCGTGGGCTTGCTCCTACCGCGTTTCCCCTTCTGTAGGGACAGGCGTCCTCGACTGTCCGTTCGAGACAGGCGTCCTCGACTGTCCGTCCGAGACAGGCGTCCTCGACTGTCCGCGCTTCACCATTCTATCGTGACGGAATTTTGAACTTTCATCCATATCTCTTGACTTTTGTGCCGCAATGGTGTATGATATTGAGGTAAGTTTATACGAAAGAGAGAAGTTACATGAACAAGTATATCAAAATCGCGCTTGTCTGCGGTGCGCTTGCTGCTTGCATGCTGCTGAGTGCATGCGGTCAGTTTGGCGGCGGCAGAGAGCAGATTGACAACGTGCTGGACAAGATCTACGGCACGAACGGCTCCGAAACGGCAGCGCCCGAGGGCAGCACCGAGGCGTCCAAGCCCGAGCCCGTGGTGCGCTACGATTACATGGCAAACGATATGAGCGCATTCGTATCGCTTTCCAAGGAGCAGTATCAGGCGTTTGAGATCAACGTAGGTAAGGAGTATCTTGTGACCGATGAGATCGTTGAGCTGCAGCTCAAGAACTTGATGTATCAGTACGCAACCGCTACCAACGGCACCGAGAAGGTGACCGATCAGCCTATTCAATACGGCGACAAGGTGTATATTTACTACCGTGGTGAGGTGGATGGCAAGGAATTTTCGGGTGGCTCTAATATGAACAATTCCTCTCCTTACGCGCTGGGCATCGGCTCCGGTAGCTTTATCCCCGGCTTTGAGGAAGGACTCATTGGCGTTGTGCCGAGCGAAACCAGCAAGGATAAGCCTTATCCCGTGCACGTGACCTTCCCCGAGGGCTATAAAGATTCCGAGCTTGCGGGCAAGGATGCGATCTTCTACGTAGTGGTGGAGTACTTTGTAAAGTACGAAATCCCCGAGCTGACCGACAAGTTCGTGGAGGAAACGCTTAAGTATAAGCACGAGGGCGATCTGCCCGACGAGGAGGGGGCTTTGGTGGATGCGTACAAGGCGAGCATCAAAGCAAAAATGGAGGAATCCGCGCGCGCGTCTGCTGAGCAGCAGGCGTACCCTATGGCTATGTCGCAGCTTATGGACAAGCTGACCTTTACCGCTTATCCCGAGGGTGAGGTGGAGTCGTATTATAATTCCTATATCAAGGAATTTGAGTCCTATTACGCATATTACAAGACGCTGTACGGATATTCCTCGCTGGACGAGTTTGCCGTGGATTACATGGGGCTTGAAAAGGGCGCGGACTGGAAGGCGGAGCTGACCAAGTCCTGTCAGAAGACGGTGCAGCAGAGCATTCTGGTGCACGCCATTGCCGAGGTCGAGGGCATTGAGCAGATTTCCGACGAGGAATTCAAGGCAGAGCTTGACTATCTGGTAGAGTATTATAAGCAGTACAATTATACCGCTGAGTATATCCGCGAGCAGATGGGTGACGATGCCATCAAGGAAAGCGCACTGTTCGGCAAGATCGAAAAGCTGATTATGGAGCGCATTACCATTAAGTACGAATAAGGCTATTCAATAAGCAGGCAGCACCCGCGGGTGCTGCCTGCTTTTCTGCATTTTTTTGCGTACAGTCTTGACCTGTGACGCTTGTTAGAGTATAATAAATATAGAATATATGCAAAATACGATCATGAAAAAACAGAGGTGACAGTATGAACAAGCCGATCAGAAAAGCGATTGCGATTTTTATGTTGTGCTTGATGCTTTTGCAGCTGAGTGCTTGTACGCAGCCGGAAAATCCATCCGTTCAATCGGATACGGTTTGCGCAACCGTCATTGAAATTGAAAAGTTCGGTCATGCCGTGCTGGATATCTCGACAGCCGATCTCGCTGCCCTTGGGTATGAGCTTGGCGATATCGTATCGGTGCGCTTTGGCTCCTATCAGGC
>JAFNZX010000289.1 GCA_017382615.1 Clostridia bacterium
CCGGTTACCCGGCCTACACCCTTAGCAGGGGCGCCTCTTCGGCCTCTTGAGTACATCTCCATGTACCTGCGAGCGGCCATTGCATAACTCGCAGGCAATATTATACCTCTTTTATCTCGATTTGTCAAGTCTTTTTTGCATTTAATTTCAGAAAACTTTACTTTTGTTTCGACTTTTGCGCTCGAAAGTGCCTGCGGCACTTGCATTTTCGCAAAAACCGTGCTATAATAATATGAATAACTATTTTTTCTAAAGGATTTTTTAACATGATTGATACGCAAAGCTTACACGAAATTGAAAAACGCCGCACGTTTGCCATTATCTCGCACCCTGACGCAGGTAAGACCACGCTGACAGAAAAGTTCCTTCTGTACGGCGGTGCGATCCAGACCGCAGGCTCAGTCAAGGGCAAGCACAGCGATAAGCACGCCGTTTCGGACTGGATGGAGCTGGAGAAGCAGAGAGGTATCTCGGTTTCCTCGTCCGTCATGCAGTTCAACTACAACGGCTACTGCATCAACATTCTGGATACCCCCGGACACCAGGACTTCTCCGAGGACACCTACCGTACGCTCATGGCTGCCGACAGCGCGGTCATGGTTATTGACGCGGCAAAGGGTATCGAGGCGCAGACGCGCAAGCTGTTCAAGGTTTGTGCTATGCGCGGCATTCCGATCTTTACCTTTATCAACAAGCTGGACCGCGAGGCGCGCGATCCCTTGGATCTGCTTGACGAATTGGAGCAGGAATTCGGCATCCGCACCTATCCCATGAACTGGCCCATCGGCTGCGGCGTGGAGTTCAAGGGCGTGTACGACCGCGAAAAAAAGCAGATTCTGACCTTTGATAACTTCCACGGCGGCAGAAACCGTCTGCAGGGCATTGCCGTAGATTTTGACGATACTGCACGCTTGGATGAGCTGATCGGTGAGCGTCTGCGCGAAAACCTGACCGAGCAGATCGAGCTTTTGGACGTGGCGGACTTTGGCTTTGATCTTGACGCGGTACGCGCGGGCAAGCTCTCTCCCGTATTCTTCGGCTCGGCACTCAACAACTTCGGTATTGAGCCCTTCCTGGAAAGCTTTTTGCAGATGACCACGCAGCCGCTCTCTCACAAGGCAGGGGACGTGGAGATTGAGGCGACCGACGAGCGTTTTTCGGCGTTCGTATTCAAAATTCAGGCAAACATGAACAAGGCGCACCGCGACAGAATTGCCTTTATGCGTATCTGCTCGGGCAAATTTGAGCGCAATAAGGAGTATTTCCACGTGCAGGGCGGTAAGAATATCAAGCTTGCACAGCCGCAGCAGATGATGGCGCAGGAGCGCGAGGGCGTTGAGGTTGCCTACGCGGGCGACATTATCGGTGTGTTTGACCCCGGCATCTTCTCAATCGGTGATACCATCTGCCAGCCCGGCATGAAGGTCGCGTACGAGGGCATTCCCAACTTTACCCCCGAGCATTTCGCGTACGTGGAGCAGATCGACTCCATGAAGCGCAAGCAGTTTGCCAAGGGCATGAACCAGATTGCGCAGGAGGGTGCGATCCGTATCTTCTTTGAGCCCAATTCCGGTATGGAGCGCGTCATCGTGGGCGTGGTCGGTGTGCTGCAGTACGACGTGCTCAAGTTCCGCATGCAGACCGAGTACGGCGTGGGCTATATCCAGCGCGAGATCCCGTACGACATCATTCGCTACGTGGGCAGCAAGAGCGGTAAGGAGATCGATCCCTCGAAACTCAAGCTGTCGGCAGAAACCAAGTGGATTCAGGACGTGCGCGGAAACGATCTGCTCCTGTTCCCCGGTAACTGGGCGGTGACCTGGGCACTGGAGCACAACGAGGATCTGGAGCTGTTGCCTTACGGAAGTAATGCGTAAAGAAAAAGAGCCGTTCACCCTGCAAGCGGGCGATCACTGATCGCCCCTACGGAGCAAAGGGCTTGGATATTCTAAATATCAATATGGATATATTTGTAGGGGCGAGAATTTCGGCATAGCCGAAATATGTGATCGCCCGCATCACAACGAATTTTGCATTATCATATCAAGGAGGTTCTACAAATGGGTATTATCAAAGCAGCACTTCACGCCGCAGGCGGCGCGCTTGCCGATCAATGGTTAGAGGTCATTGAAGCCGAGGGCATGAGTGACACCACGGTGTTTACCAAGGGTGTGACCGTGCGCAGAAACGACAAGAGAAACAATAATAAAAAGGGCACGGCGGACACGGTTTCCAACGGCTCTATCATTCACGTTTATCCCGGTCAGTTTATGATGCTGGTGGACGGTGGCAAGGTCGTGGACTATACCGCAGAGCCCGGCTACTATGAGGTCAAGAATTCCTCCGCTCCCTCTCTGTTCGGCGGCGAGTTTGGCGATGCGCTCAAGGATGCGTTTCACCGCATCAAGTTCGGCGGTGTGCCCTCGCACGCGCAAAAGGCGTACTTTATCAATTTGCAGGAGATCAAGGGCATTCGCTTTGGCACGCGCTCTCCCGTCAACTATTTTGATAATTTCTACAACGCGGAGCTGTTTCTGCGTGCGCACGGTACGTATTCCATCAAGATCACCGATCCTATCAAGTTCTATACCGAGGTGCTGCCCAAGAACGCAGACCGCGTTGAAATCGGCAGCATCAACGAGCAGTATCTGTCCGAGTTTTTGGAGGCGTTGCAGGCAGCCATCAACCGCATGTCTGCGGACGGCATTCGCATTTCCTACGTGGCAAGCAAGTCGCGCGAGCTGTCGCAGTATATGGCGACCGAGCTGGATGACGACTGGAAGGCAATGCGCGGCATGGAGGTGCTCAGCGTTGGCATTGCCAGCGTTTCTTATGACGAGGAAAGCAAAAATCTCATCAATATGCGCAATCAGGGTGCTATGCTGGGCGACGCATCTATCCGCGAGGGCTACGTGCAGGGTGCTATGGCGCGCGGCTTTGAGGCTGCGGGCAGCAATCAGGGCGGCAGCGCGCAGGCGTTCATGGGCATGGGCATGGGCATGAATGCGGGCGGCGGCTTTATGGCTGCAGCAAGCCAGTCCAACCAGGCGCAGATCGTACGCGACAATGAGGCAAAGCAGGCGGCTGCACAGGCTGCGGCAAACGGCTGGACGTGTGCATGCGGCGCTGTCAATACGGGTAAGTTCTGTGCCGAGTGCGGTGCAAAGAAGCCCGAGGCGGCAGGCTCCTGGAAGTGCACCTGCGGAGCGGTCAACACCGGCAAATTCTGCCCCGAATGCGGTGCAAAGAAGCCGGAGGACGACACCTGGTTCTGCACCGAGTGCGGACACAAAAACACCGGCGCAGGCAAGTTCTGTCCCGAATGCGGCGCAAAGCGCGCATAATTTGGCACAATGGAACAGACGACTGTAACGTATCAATGTCCCAACTGCGGGGCGGGCTTGATCTTTGATGCCGAAAAGGGCAAATTCGCGTGCGAATTCTGCCTTTCGGATTTTGCCAAGGACGAGCTGGACGCAGCGGGCAGTGCCGAGCAGGCACAAAAAAGACAAGCGCAGGACGAGGCGTTCCGCGAGCATATGCGCGCGTATGAGTGTCCCTCTTGCGGAGCGGAGGTCATGGCGGACGGGGAAACGGTTGCCGATTTCTGCTACTATTGTCATAACCCCGTCGTGCTGTCGGATAAATTGTCGGGCGCATTCCGCCCCGACAAGGTCATTCCCTTCAAGTTCGGCAAATCTCAAGCCATTGAAAAGTTTATCAAATACGCCAAGAGCCACCGTTTTGTGCCGCGTGACTATTTCGCAGCCGAGCAGGTGGAGAAGATCACGGGCGTGTACTATCCCTTCTGGGTCACCGATGCGGATTCCTCTGCGTCCATGACGGCAGAGGGCACGCGCATCCGCACCTGGATCATCGGCAACGTCAAATATACCGAAACCACGCGTCTGGAATTTGAGCGTGCGGGGGAGATCCATTTTGAGGATATCGTCACAAGCGCGCTTTCCACCGAGGATAAGGAAATGCTGGAGGGTGTTTTGCCGTATCCGTCCGAGTCACTCGAGGAGTTTTCCGCACCGTACCTGACCGGCTTTGTGGCAAAAAAGCGCGACGTGGAGCGCGATTCGCTCAGCGAAGAGATCAGAGAGCGCATGCAGGATTATGCCGACAGACTCTTGCGCGGCACGATTGACGGAGAGGTGGGACGCACGCGTCCGCAGCTGGATATTCACCAAAGCCATTGGGAGTATGCGCTCATGCCCGTTTGGGTGCTGACCTACCGCGATAAGGCAGGGCAGGTGTATAAGTACGCTATGAACGGCTATACGGGCAAGGTATACGGCGAGCTGCCCATCAGCAAGTTCAAGCTGGGGCTGACGTTTGCCGCCGTGATGGCATTGGTTGCCGCAATCGTATTTACTGTGGGGTGGCTGCTGTTATGAGAAAGATCAAGATGATATCTGTTTTGATGCTTGCGGTGCTCTTGATTGGTGTACTGACGCTTGGCGTGAGCGCGGAGCAATATCCCGATTATCTGGTC
>JAFNZX010000290.1 GCA_017382615.1 Clostridia bacterium
AATATTTCGCGCCTGCGGGCGCGACTCGGGGCTCTGCCCCAAGACCCTGCGACCTTTTTGAAAAAGCTCGACCAAAACTTTTCAGCGATTGGGGGCGTCAGTATGGTCGCGTCCGTCTTGACAACCTCCCCCGTATATGTTATAATGTAAGTTGGTAAACTACGAAAACGAGGTTATAGATTTATGAAAGTCGGTTTTATTTCGCTTGGCTGCTGCAAAAATCAGCTGGATACCGAAGTTATGCTGCATCACGTTGCCGAAGCAGGCTATGAAATCACCCCCGAGGACATTGAGGCGGACGTGATCATCGTCAACACCTGCGCTTTTATTGAGAGCGCAAAAAAGGAAGCGATTGACAATATTCTGGACGTGGCGTGGCTCAAGGAGCACCGCGATCTCAAGGCAATTATCGTCACGGGCTGCCTTGCCGAGCGTTACGGCGAGCAAATTATTGAAGAAATGCCCGAGGTGGATGCCGTGCTGGGCGTTGGATCGATCCACAACATTGTGGAAGCCATTGGGACCGTCACCGCAAAGATTCCCAAAAAATATTTCTCCAAGGAAGATAAAAACACCGTCGCGCTTGGCGGTGACCGCGTGCTGACCACACCCGAATACGCCACCTACCTCAAAATCGGCGAGGGCTGCGACAACCGCTGCGCGTACTGCGCCATCCCCGGCATTCGCGGCAAGTTCCGCTCCAGACCCATCGAGGAGCTGGTACAGGAGGCTGTACAGCTGGAGCAGCTGGGCGCACGCGAGATCTCGATCATTGCGCAGGACATTACGCGCTACGGTCTTGACCTCTACGGTGAATACCGCCTTGACAAGCTGCTGCGCGCCATTACCGACGCGACCAAGAGCGTAAGATTGCGCCTGCTGTACTGCTACCCCGACAAGATCACCGACGCGCTGGTTGCAGAGATCCGCGACAACGATCGCATCATCAAGTATATCGACATGCCCATTCAGCACATCAGCGACCACATGCTCCGTGCCATGAACCGCCACGGCGACAGCGCCATGATCAAGGACGCCATTGCTCGCCTGCGCCAAATCCCCGGCATGACCCTGCGCACCACCTTCATTGTGGGCTTTCCCGGTGAGACCGAGGAGGATTTCACCGAGCTTTGCGAATTTGTCAAGGAGGCAAAATTTGACCGCCTGGGCGTATTCACATACTCCCGCGAGGAGGACACCCCTGCTTACGACTTCCCGGATCAGATTGACGAGCAGATCAAGCAGGACAGATACGACATTATCATGAAAGAGCAGATGCTGATCGGCGCGGAGCTCAATGAGCGCAAGATCGGCACGGTTGTGCGCGTGCTGTGCGAGGATTATGACCCCGTCAGCGAGACCTGCTACGGCAGAAGCGATGCAGATGCGCCCGACATTGACGGCAAGGTCTACTTCCGCGCCTTCCCGCGCCCCATGCCCGGCTCTTACGTAGACGTACAGATCTCGGACGTGGTGGATTACGACCTGTTCGGAGAGGCTGTACAAACCAAATAACAGGAGGACACTTGTATGAAATTGAATCTTCCCAATAAGTTGACGCTGCTGCGTTTGATCATGGTGCCCTTTTTTATGGCTGCTATGGCAATTCCCGAGCTTTTCAGCCTTTCCCCCTCCGTGCACACCGCTTGCAATATCACGGGGGTGGTGCTATTTATCCTTGCCTCGATCACCGATTTTTTGGACGGCATGATCGCTCGCAGAAACGGACTTGTCACCAATTTCGGCAAGTTTATGGACCCCCTTGCAGACAAGCTGATGGTCATTGGTGCTATGCTCATGATCCTTTATAAGAGTGATTACGAG
>JAFNZX010000291.1 GCA_017382615.1 Clostridia bacterium
AGAGCGGCGACGTTGCAAATACCCCCGGCATCAAGCTGGTTGGTCCTGCAGGTGAGCTGACCATCGACAGTGGTGTGATTATCGCAAAGAGACACATTCACATGCGTCCCGAAGAGGCAGAAGCTCTGGGCGTTACCAACGGTCAGGTCGTTAAGGTACGCGTAAACTCTGCACGTTCTCTGATCTTTGACGACGTAGTCTGCCGCGTCAGCGAAAAGTTCGCTTTGGCTATGCACATCGATACCGACGAGTGCAACGCTGCATGCGCATTCGGTGAGATCTACGGCGAGATCGTAGACTGAAAGGAAAATTGAAGAGATTATGAAGATTTTGTTTCAAGGGGACAGCGTAACCGACGGTGATAGAGACCGAACAAATCCCGCCAACATGGGCTTTGGATACCCCAAGTATGCATCTGCTATGATCGAAGATGCGTTTCCCGATATTGACTTTGAATTTGTAAACCTTGGCATCAGCGGCAACCGCACCAGCCATTTGGTTGAAAGAATGCAAAGTGATTTCATTGAAATACAACCCGATATAGTTTCTCTTATGATAGGCATCAACGACGTGTGGCATCACTATGCGCACGACCTGGTGTATACGTCTAACGAGCAGTTTGAACAGAATCTGATCACGCTGCTTGAAAATGTCAAGAGCAACACCGCGGCAAAGATCATGATCATTCAGCCCTTTTTGTTCGACGTGCCGGATAAGCAGGAGCTCAAGGGCGAGCTTGTGGAAAAGCAGGCGATCATCAAGGCAATTGCAGATCGTTATGCCGACGCATACCTGCCTTTGCACGATATCTTTATGGCTGACGAGGCAGAGGACAAGACCGTGTATGCAGCCGACGGTGTGCATCCCACCGAGGATGGCGCGTGCTTGATCGCGCAAAAATATCTGGAAGCCATCACGCCCCTGATTGAGGCGCTGGCGTAAGCTCTGTGAAAAATTTTTGATAAGGAGATACACAATCATGAGCATTGAAAACAACTGCGAATATGCAATGAGCCTTGAAGTACAGCACATGTGCAAAGTCGCTAAGGGCCCTGATCACGGTCCTGCTCCCATTCCCGAAGAAGGCAAGTGGGTACAGGCTAAGCAGATCAGCGACATTTCCGCATACACCCACGGTGTGGGCTGGTGTGCACCCCAGCAGGGCGCGTGCAAGCTGTCCCTGAACGTAAAGAACGGCATTATCGAGGAAGCACTGGTTGAGACCATCGGCTGCTCCGGTATGACCCACTCCGCAGCTATGGCAGCAGAGATTCTGCCCGGCAAGACCCTTTTGGAGGCTCTGAACACTGACCTTGTTTGTGACGCGATCAACACCGCTATGAGAGAGCTCTTCCTGCAGATCGTTTACGGTCGCAGCCAGTCCGCATTCTCTGAGGGCGGCCTTGTTATCGGCGCAGGCATGGAAGACCTTGGCAAGGGTGAGAGAAGCATGGTTGGTACCATGTACGGCACCAAGGCAAAGGGCGTTCGCTACCTGGAGATGACCGAGGGCTACTGCACCAGAATGGCTCTTGACGAAAACGATCAGGTGATCGGCTACGAGTTCGTTTCTCTGGGCAAGATGACCGACTTCATCAAGAAGGGCATGGAGCCCAACGAAGCATATGCAAAGTCCATGGGCACTTACGGCAGATTTGCTGACGCCGCTAAGTACATTGACCCCCGCAAGCAGTAATTGAAGGAGGAATATCGTAATGGCACATTTTGAAGGTTATGAAAGACGCGAGGCGAAGATCCTCGGCGTGCTGAGTCAGTATGGAATTTCCTCCATCGACGAATGCAAGGAAATCTGCGACGCTAAGGGCATCAACCCCTACAAGATCGTAGAAGAGACCCAGCCCATCGCATTTGAGAATGCAAAGTGGGCATACACCGTTGGCGCAGCAATCGCAATCAAGATGGGCTGCACCAAGGCTGCTGACGCTGCTGCCGCTGTTGGTATCGGCCTGCAGTCCTTCTGCATCCCCGGCTCTGTTGCTGAGAACCGTAAGGTTGGTCTTGGCCACGGTAACCTCGGCTCTATGCTTCTCTCCGAGAGCACGGAGTGCTTCTGCTTCCTCGCAGGACATGAGTCCTTCGCGGCTGCAGAGGGCGCAATCAAGATCGCTTTGAACGCAAACAAGGTTCGCGTGAAGCCCCTTCGCGTTATCCTGAACGGTCTTGGCAAGGATGCCGCTATGAT
>JAFNZX010000292.1 GCA_017382615.1 Clostridia bacterium
CAGGCATACCATCACCACAGCGCGCGTGGCGGAAACCGACATCCCCGTCAGCACCAGATATCCGACCGCGGCAAAGGCCAGCAGCACGGCACGTGCCTTGCGGTGCATACGCAGCACAGAGAGCGCAAAGCCTGCAGCACCCATTAAGATGGATACGTGCATGCCCGAAAGTGCAAGCATATGGGAAGCACCTACGCGTTCAAAATCGCGCGAGAGCGTGCCGTCAAGATACGAGCGGTTGCCAAGCAGCAAGGCGCACACAAGTCCGCCGCTTTCCTTACCGCACACGTCGATCAAGGCGCGGCAGAGCGCGTCGTTCAGTCGATGCAGAGAAACGTAGGGTAGGGCAATGCCGGGAGAAGTACCGGGAGCATCGTAGACCTGCGCGATCTGATCTTCCCCTTCGCAGGTAAACTGCATGCGCAAGCCGTCCGCCAGGGCATAGCTTTCGCTGAAATAGGGGGAGGCGGAGTCCCTGAGCGTTTGCGGCTTGACCGAGGCCTTGAAGCTGTCGCCCACCTGCAAATAGGACGTAAATGCACAAACGAGTGATGCGTCAAAATACTGCGCTTTGCCGTCCACGTCGTAAACGAGCACGCGAAATACAGTCATGGATTCGGAAGGGGTGCGCTCCATTACCGTTGCGCTGACCGTACAGCTTTCTTGCTTGGCAATGCGCTCGTATTTTTGCATGGATGCATCAAACGCGAGCCACGACCCGTCAAAGGCAAGGAGTGCTCCAAGCGAAAGCACGGCTGCAGACAGCATGAGCTTGTGCGGCAGCTTTTTGATCAAAAGACAGGCGGCGCAAAAGAGCAGTACTGCCAAGGATACGAAAATCAGCACGATTTTTACGCGCGGAATGGTAAAATACGCGCAAAAGGCGCATATAATATAAAACAAACAGGCAGAGAACAAGGGGCGGTTTTTTAATATAGCCATGCTTTTTTCTCTCTTTTTATGTAATTTCACCTTAATTTTACTCTAAATTGTAAATAAAGTCAATGCAAAACCATGAATTTACAAAATATAACTTGACAAATTGTGTAAAAGCCTTTATAATAGTCACGTTCACTGCGCCGTGCGCAATAAATTAAGAAATTTTGTTCGGAGGACTATACTATGTTCGAAAAACTGAAGAATCTGTTCGTGGAAGAGCTGCAGATCGATGAAGCAGACATCACCATGGACGCTGAGCTGATCAAGGACCTGGGTATCAACTCCATCGAGCTTGCCGACCTGGTAATGCTGTGCGAGGAGAAGTTTGACATTGAGATCGACGACGAGGACATTCACAAGTTTGTTACCGTTGGCGACGTTGTTAACTACCTGGAGAACGTCTGATTACAAAGCTCATATAAAATCCCGCTGTCGGTCGTGACCGGCAGCGGGATTTTATTGCGTTTGGCAGCTCTGCTTCCCAATAATCCCCATATGCCCGAAAATCGCACGGTATCTCCTGCATGAAACCTCCGCTTTTTGCATACATAATAACAAGATGTTTGTCCGTGGAGGTGCGTATGAAAAAAAGGAAATTTTTATTGATGCTTACGTTTTTACTCGGCACGATTCTGATCTGCTTTCTGACCTTGGGATTGTTTTTGCTTGCGGGCGGGAGCTTTGCGCAAACACCCGCACCGCCCGCGGAGGAGAAAACTGAGCCCGAGCAGCCCAAAGGACCGCCACGCACGGTCATCATTGACGCAGGGCACGGCGGAGAGGACGGCGGCGCGGTGGGCGTGACGGGACTTGTGGAAAAGGATCTCAACCTGGATCTTGCCAAGCGTCTGTGCGCACTTTTGGAGGCGGACGGTGTGCGCGTGATCATGACCCGCACCGAGGACGTTTTGCTGTACGACCGCGGTGCTGACTACGAGGGGCGCAAAAAGGTGCTTGATTTAGCGGCACGGCAGGCGATCGGCGATGCCAATCCCGACGCGATTTTCGTCAGCCTGCACGCCAACACCTTTCCCGAACAGATCTATCACGGTCTGCAGGTGTGGTACAGTCCCAACAGCGAGAAAAGTGCCGCGCTTGCCGAGGCGGTGCGCGTTGAGGTGGTGAGTACGCTGCAGCCCGATAATCATAGGCAATGCAAGCCCGGGGGCAGCAATATCTTCCTTTTACATAAGCTGCAAATTCCCGCGGTGCTGGTCGAGTGCGGCTTTTTGTCCAACCCTGCCGAGTGCAGTGATCTGGAAGATCCCGCTTACCGCGACCGCCTTGCCCATGCACTCTGCAAGGGGATTTGTGCATATTATGAGGATGACGTACAGTAAGGAGGGGACTATGAGAGAGATATGTTTGGTGGGCGGTGACGACCGCACGGATTTTGCCGTGCAGGCATTGCGGGATGCCGGGTATCGCGCCACGCGCATTCCGCTGTCCGAGGCTGCCGTATACGCAGCGCAAGGGGGCATGATCGTTGGCGGCGGCTTGCAGGAGTCGCTTGGCGGCTTTGATTACTTCAAAAACGAGGCGTTTTTATACGATAACGCCCGCATTACTGCAGAGGGGGCAGTCATGCTGCTTGGCAAGAGCACGAGCGGCACGGTGTTCGGCATGGACGTTGCAGTGATTGGCATGGGCAGGATTGCAGAATGTCTTTGCCCCTTGCTGCGCGCACTCGGTGCTCGCGTGAGCGTTTATGCAAGGAGAGATGAGGCACTGGCACGTGCACGCGCCTTGGGGGTGGAGACGGTGCGCTTTTCGGGTACGCTGCCCGCATGCGCTATGCAGCACGATGCGATCTGCAACACCGTGCCGCACGTGCTGTATCATAGGGAATTACTTGCGGGAGCTATGCGCGACGTGCTGCTTATGGAGCTGGCAAGTGCCCCGGGCGGGTTTGATATGAATGCTGTCAGGGAGCTGGGGCTGACGTACGTCAATGGGCAGGGCTTGCCGGGTAAATATGCCCCCCGTGCAGCGGGCAAGCTGATTGCAGACTTCGTCATAGACGCTTTAAGGAGGGAAGAGCATGAGTGAGATCAAGTCTACCGTTGGATTTGCCATGTGCGGGTCTTATTGCACGCACGCGCAGGCTCTGGAACAGCTGGATGCGCTGCTGGCAAGGGGATACGACGTCGTGCCCATCGTCAGTGAGCGCGTGTGGGAGACAGATACCCGATTCGGCACGGCACAGGCACTCAGACAAAGCCTTTACGCCAAATGCGGCAACGAGGTCGTGCACACCATCCGCGATGCTGAGCCGTTAGGACCGGCGCGTCCGCTTTCTGCGCTGGTCATCTGTCCGTGTACGGGTAACACGCTTGCCAAGCTTGCAGCAGGGGTGACCGATTCTGCGGTTTGCATGGCAGCCAAGGCGCACCTGCGCAGTGACCGTCCGCTATTGATCGCGCTTGCCTCCAATGATGCCATGTCGGCAAACCTGCAGAATATTGCCACACTGCTCAACAGAAAAAACGTGTTCTTCGTGCCCGTGCGGCAGGATGATCCTGCCAGCAAGCCGCATTCTCTGGTGGCAGATTTTTCCCAAGTGCCCACTGCACTGGAGCAAGCCCTTGCGGGCAGACAAATGCGTAAGCTGTTTTTGTAAACGAGCGTTTCTCCCGTGAAAGAGCGTCCGTTTGGGGTTGCCTTTGATGAGCCTTCCCCGCGGGGGAAGGGGGACCGCAGCGGAAGAAAAACGCGAATACTTGGAGCGATTTTCTGACGCGCTTGCGGTGGATGAGGTTCCCATGCAGACGCTCCTTCACCAAAGCGGATATGCGTAGCACCCATGGTTGTCACTTGTTATGACAATATTTACAAATTGGTCTTGCTTTGGGCACAAAATTGGAGTATGATATTGTAAAGTACGTATAAGGGGGAGTGTGTCGTGTTTGGATATATCCGTATTTTGCAGCCCGAGCTCAAGATCAAAGAGTACCAATGCTACCGCGGCATCTACTGCGGTCTTTGCCGTCAGATGGGCAAATGCACGGGACAATGCTCTCGCCTGACCTTGCGCTATGACGCGGCAGCCATGGTGTGCCTGCGCATGGCGGCACGCGGCACGCATCCGACCTTTACGGAAAAACGGTGCTTTTTGCACCCACTGACCAAAGCTCCCGTGCTTGCTCCGTGTGAGGAAACCCAAGCAGTGTCCTGTATCATGGCGGTGCTTGCTTACTATAAATGTCGTGACGATATTGCCGACGAGCAAGGGCTTTCGCGGCTTGGTGCGCTTGCGGTATATCCGTATTTTGCCTATCTGCGCCACCGCGCCAAAAAGCGAGCTCCCGAGATCGATGCCATTGCCGCGCGTGGCATGCAAGCCTTTGCGCGTGCGGAAAAGGACGCGAATGGCTCGGCTGATCTCCCTGCCAATGCCTTTGGTGAGCTGATGGGCGAGCTTTTGTCCTATGATACTGAGGGAGGCGTACGCGCCGTGCTGCACGAGCTTGGCAAAGCCTTGGGCAGATGGGTATATCTGATTGATGCAGCCGAGGATTACGCCTTGGACGTCAAAAAGGGAAGGTTTAACGCGCTGCATGCCCTGTACGGTGCCGCTGCAATGACTGACGCGCAAAGGGATGCCTTGGATACCGCGCTGACCCTGGAGCTTGAAGACGCGGTTGCCGCTGCCGATCTGATCGATTTTGACGAGCGGGAAGATTTGCGTGCGGTGATCTATAATATTTTGTGCCTTGGCATGCCGGCACAGGCGCAAGCGGTGCTGCACGGGCAGAAAGAATGTAAAAAATGTAAAGGAGAGCGCGGAGCATGAACGATCCGTACAAGATCCTGGGCGTCAGTCCGACTGCCGACGAGGATGAGATAAAAAAAGCATACCGCGCACTGGCGCGTAAATACCACCCCGACAGATATGCGGGAAAGCCCGAGCTGCAGGCAAGCGCAGAGCAGAAGATGAAGGAGATCAATGCTGCCTATGAGGAAGTGCAGGCAATCCGCAGCGGTAAGGGACGTAGCGCAAACGGCGGCTTTGGATATGCGCAAGGCGGCTTCCACGCCAATACGAGCACCACGGGTGACGCGCTGTATGCCGATATCCGTCATTTGATCAACAACGGTGCCATTGAGCGTGCATACACGCTGCTCATGGGCGTGCCGGAGCAAAAGCGCGGCGGAGAATGGCATTTTCTTACGGGTTGCGTGTACGTGCGCATGGGCAGACGTATGGATGCCATGCGCGAATTTGACGTCGCGTGCGGCATGGATCCTCATAACGCGGAATACCGTGCGGCAAGAGAACGCTTTGATGCGCGCGCGGACACCTTCCGTACGCAGCACACCACGCAGGGGAGCGGATGCAACTGCTGTTCCTTGTGCGCAACCTTGGCATGTGCCAATTTGTGCTGCAGTTGCTTGAGAAGAGGGTTCTGACGATGAAAAAGACCCAAAAGCAAACGGTTTCTACCGTACAAAAAACCAAACGGCTGACACTCAGTGCGCTTTTGTGCGCCCTGGGGGCAGTTATGCTTTGCGCGGGCAGGCTGTTTGACGGCAGCCTGGATCTGAGTATGGCAGTCCTTGCGTCGCTGATTACGGTGTGGGCTGCAGAGGAGCTTGGTGGATATTACCCTTGGCTGATCTGGCTTGCCACGTCCGTCCTTGCGCTGCTGCTGATGCCCTTTAACACGGCTGCTTGGGAGTATCTTTTATTTGCGGGAATCTATCCCATGCTGCGCGTGCAGTTGGGCAAGCTGCCTGCGGCGGTGCGTATCATGATTAAGATATTGCTTCTGAACGCCGTCATAGCACTTGGCGTGCTGGTGCTCTGGAAGCTGCTGTTTCCCACGGCACAAAGCTATCCCGCTGCCCTTGGTGCGTTTCTTGGCGGGCAGGGAGCACACCCGGGCTATTCGCTTGCGGTGTATATCACGGCAAACGCGGCTTTCGTGCTGTATGATTTCACCATAGGCAGATTCATTGCTGCTTACCGCGTCAATTTCCGCAATCGCTTTAAGTTTTTGCAAATGAAATAAAGCACAAATGTATGGGAGGATAATTTCCTCCCATTTTTTGATTATAAAGACAAATTTTTCTTGCAATCTTTTGTTATATATGGTATACTGGAGTTACTATAATATCGAAAGAAGGCGATTGTTTTGAAACAAAGCAAATTCACGGATCTGATCAAGCAGTACGCACATCGGTATTTTATCAAAGCCATGGGGGCTATGGCACTCGGACTTTTCGCGTCACTCTTGATCGGAACCATCTTTGACACGGTTGCGACCTACGCCAACCTGCCGTTCCTTGCAACGGTTGCGTCGTATGCCAAGGCGGCAACGGGTATGGCAATCGGCGTTGCCATAGCAAACGCGCTGGGCGCGCATCCGCTTGTCATGTTCTCAGCCGCTGCGGTCGGCGCAATGTCGAACGCAATGGGAGCGATCATGCTTGACGGTGCGATCATCTCCTGGGCGGCAACGGCAAAAGGGGAGCAGGGCGTGTTTTATTCCGCAGGGCCTGCCGGTGCATTTTTTGCCGTGATCATTGCGTGCGAGATCGGTATGCTGGTTTCCAAGAAAACCAAGGTGGACGTGTTGGTCACCCCTGTAGTTACCATTCTTGTCGGCTTTGGCGCGTCCTGGCTGTTGTGCCCGTTGGTTTCCTACGTGATGTACTATCTGGGTGTTTTCATTGCAACGGCTACCACGCTGCAGCCCTTGCTCATGGGCATTGTCATCTCGGTCGTAGTCGGTATGATATTGACCCTGCCCATTTCCTCGGCTGCCATTTGCGCCATGATCTTTTCGCAGGCGGCAATTGACGCAGCAGCGTTAAACGGCACGGACGAAGGACTTTTGCTTGCCGGCGGTGCGGCTGCGGTTGGCTGCTGCGCACAGATGGTTGGCTTTGCGGTGTCCAGCTTCCGCGAGAACAAGTGGGGAGGCATCGTTTCCCAGGGACTTGGCACTTCCATGCTGCAGATGGGCAATATTTGTAAGCGTCCGCAGATCTGGATTCCGCCTACGCTGGCGGCAGCCATCATCGGTCCTGTTTCTACCATGGTATTCAAGCTCAAATGCGCGGGCGTTGCCGCCGGCATGGGCACGTGTGGCATGGTTGGACCGATCGGCGTGATCCATGCAACCGAAAAAGGACCTATGCTGTGGATCGGCCTTGCGCTTTGCTGCCTGGTGCTGCCTGCCGTGCTTTCGTTGCTTTTCTCGGAAATTATGCGCAAGCTGGGCTGGATTCAGCAGAATGATATGCTTTTGGAAAGCTGATTATATACACAGCATGAATAAACTGTAAATCCGTATTCATAATTGATGAAATGTATTGACAATCACGCGACCGCGTGATATCATGAATACACAGGCGAACGAAATCTATTAAAAGGAGGATATTATCATGCCTGACCCCATCACCATCATTATTGTTGCCGCCGTTGCGGTCATCGTACTGGCTATACTGTACATTGCATCGGCATACGTCAAAGCCCCCCCGAACAAAGCCTACATCATTTCCGGTATCCGCTCAAAAAAGAGAGTGCTGATCGGTAAAGCAGGCTTCCGTTGGCCGTTCTTTGAAAGACTTGATAAGCTTTCCTTAGACGTCATGCAGGTGGACGTAAAGACCAGCGAGGCAGTCCCCACCAACGAGTTCATCAACGTCAGCGTTGACGGCGTTGCGAACATCAAGATCTCCTCTGACCCTGAGCTGATCAACAAGGCAGCAGAAGCACTGCTCTCCATGGATCAGCGTCAGCTGATCTTCCTGTGCACCCAGGTGCTGGAAGGTAACATGCGTGAGATCGTGGGCTCTGTGGGCTTAAAGGAAATGGTCCAGGAGCGTCAGATCGTCGCAGAAAAGATCAAGGAAAATGCAGTACCCGATATGCGTAAGCTGGGTATTGAGATCGTCAACTTCAACATCCAGAACTTCAAGGACGCCGCAGGCACCATTGAGAACATGGGTATTGACAACGTTGAGCAGATCCGTAAGGCTGCCCAGATCGCGAAGGCTGAGGCTGCAAGAGACATCAGCATTGCCGAGGCTGAAGCAAGAGAGGTTGCAAACAAGGTCACCGTTGACACCAATCTGCGCATTTCCGAGCAGAACAATGCGCTCTCTATCCGTCAGTCCGAGCTGAAGAAGGATGCGGATATCAAGAAGGCAGAGGCAGACGCTGCTTACGAGATTCAGAGAGAGCAGCAGAGAAAGACCATTGAGGTTACCGCTGCCGACGCAGACATTGCAAGAAGAGAAAAGGACGCAGAGCTGGCTGAAAAGGAAATCGCACTGCAGGAAAGAAGACTGGATGCTGAGATCCGCAAGAAGGCAGACGCACTCAAGTACGAAGCCGAAAAGAAGGCTGAGGCTGAGCTGATCAAGCGTCAGAAGGAAGCAGAAGCACGCCGCTTTGAAGAGGAGCAGGCAGCGCTTGCAAGAATGAGAATGGCAGAAGCCGAGAAGTTCGAGCAGGAGCAGCAGGCAATTGCGCAAAGAGCGCTGGCAGATGCACTGGCTTACTCCAAGCAAAAGGAAGCAGAAGGTATCCGTGCCGTAGGTCTTGCTGAGGCTGAGGCAATTGAAAAGAAGGCAGAAGCACAGAAGAAGATGGGCGAAGCATCCGTACTGGATATGTACCTGACCGCACTGCCCGAGGTTGTCAAGAGCGCAGCTGCTCCCTTGGCTCAGACCGAAAAGATCGTGATGTACGGCGAAGGCAACTCTGCAAAGGTTGTTAAGGACGTCATGACCACCGCAAGCCAGATCACCGAGTCTCTGGAAGAGTCCACGGGTATTGATCTTAAGAGCATGCTCGCAGGCTTTGTCGGCGGTAAGGCTGCCGCAGGTAGCGACGACTAATTCGTATGTCAAAACCAAAGCTCCGCTTGCCACGTGACCTGCGCGGTCACGTGCGCCGGGCGGTGATCAAGAGCGTCCGGGACGTAATACAATAAGAGTGAAGACCACCGTCTTTTACAGGCGGTGGTTTTTGCGTGCATTTATAGTGCGTCCTTTCCCCCGAGTGTCATCCTGAGCGGAGTTCGGTCGCTAAGCGACCGAACGCAGTCGAACTTTTGCGATACGAGAATGCGCCCGGGGGCGCATCGCAGTGAGCAAAAGCGCAAGCGCGGTAGCGCGTAGCGGGATCTGTGAACGGTTTATGACACGCTTGTTTGCGCAAGGTAATATTCGAACGTAATCGGGTTGGGTTGGTTTTGTAAATGCAACAGAGGCTGAGCAGATGTTGAGAAAACCTATTCGAGATCCCGCTGCGCGCTGCCGTTCGTCGCGCTCGCGGTTTTGCTTTGCTTCACGTTGTTCCGCTCCGCAAAACTTCGACTCGGTCGTGCAAGCACTCCCTCGCTCAGGATGACACTCGGGGGATATTTCTCCAAAAAAAATACATACTAATTGAGGTGCAGGGGAGCACGCATGATTTCGGTACAAAATTAGCACTCGTCCGCAAAATTAGCAAAGTTCATAAAATATTAACAAAGAAAAAGGCGAAAGGGGCTTGACAAAAGCCTTGAAAAGTGCTAAATTTATGTCAGCGGTTAGCACTTGATCAAAAAGAGTGCTAAAATTCGTCAAAAAACACCCCCGAGGGAAGGAGAAGCGCCATGGCAGGCAAGCATCAAGGACTGAGCGAACGCAAAAAGTTAATATTGAAGGCGATCGTCGAAGCACATATTGCCGAGGGTGAACCGGTCGGTTCCAAGTCGCTCATGGCAAATCAGCAGATCGTCTGCTCGTCTGCTACCATTCGTAACGAAATGGCGGAGCTTGAGGAGATGGGTTACCTAGTACAGCCTCACACCTCGGCAGGCAGAGTGCCAAGTGAGCTGGGTTACCGCTTTTACGTGGATTCGCTCATTGAGCACTACGCCATGACCGCACACGAGATCAAGGAGATCGGCGGACTCTTACAGTCCAAAATGCACGAGCTGGACGAGGTACTCTTGGCAGCATCCCGCGTGGCATCCAATCTGACCAACTACACGGGCATTGCCATCAAGCCCCGCGCGTCGGCTGCACGCATCAATCGCTTTGAGATCATTTATATCAGACCCACCGAATTTATCGTGGTCATGGTTGCTGCGTCAAGCGACGTCAAGACCAAGAGCATTCACACAGAAACCGAGATTACAGCAGACGTTACCGCGCATCTGTCAAGCGTGCTCAATTCGAATATTGCGGGCTTGACCTCGCACCAGATCAATCTGCCCATCATCATGAATATGGAAAGTGAGATGGGGCAGCAGGCAAATCTGGTCTCTCCCGTGATCAAGGCGGTGTACGAAACGCTCAACGAGCTGGACGACGGTGAGGTGCGCTGGAGCGGCATTGATCAGCTGCTGCAATACCCCGAGTTTGAGGATCGCGATACGCTCAAGCACGTGCTGGGTGCGCTGGAGGGGCAGGACGCAATTCTCGATCTGGTTTCCGCAGGGGATAGCCAAGACGTCAACGTGGTATTCGGTGCGGGCGGCATGACGGGACCTATGAACAATTCCGCCATGGTATATAAGCACATTGTCAAGGACGGCAAGACGGTCGGTGCGATCGGCATCATCGGTCCGCGCCGTATGGATTACGCCAAGGTATTGGCAACACTCGAGAGCTTGACCGGCAATATCGCGGATATGCTGGGAGAGGAACAGAAACTTTTAAACGGAGGACAACCCGATGGAACAGACACAAAGACCGGCGGATGAGACCATGGAGGCGCAAGAGCCCGTCACCCAAACGCCCGCGGCACAGGACGTGCCCGAGGAAAAGGCAAGCCGCTCGGATAAAAAAAAGCTGAAAAAGGCGGAGGCGCAGATCGCCGAGCTGGAAAAGCAGTTAGAGGAAAGCAAGGCTGAGCTGGCAGCTGCAAACGATAAGTACATGCGCATGATCGCAGAGTATGACAACTACCGCCGCCGCACCGCTAAGGAAAAGGACGGCATTTACGCAGAAGCATATGCGGATGCGCTCAAGGGCATTCTTCCCATCTTCGACAATCTGGAGCGCGCAGTGGGTGTTGGCGAGGCAGAGGCACTGCAAAAGGGACTTGCCATGACGCTCAAGGGCGCAGAGGACGCGCTTGCCAAAATGGGCGTGACCTCTTTCGGACAAAAGGGAGAGACCTTTGATCCCGAAAAGCATAACGCAGTGATGCATATTGAAGACGAACAGTACTCGGAGGGCGAGATCACCGAGGTTTACCAAAAGGGCTATGCAAAGGGCGATAAGATTCTGCGCTTTGCCATGGTCATCGTCGCAAACTAATTAAGAAATCTATTTAAAAACCATATATAGGAGGAAAATTATTATGGGAAAGATCATCGGTATAGATTTAGGTACAACCAACTCTTGTGTAGCAGTATTTGAGGGCTCTGAGCCCATCGTTATCCCCAATCCCGAAGGAAGCAGAACCACGCCTTCCGTCGTCGCCTTCTCGAAGAGCGGCGAGCGCATGGTCGGTCAGGTCGCAAAGCGTCAGGCGATCACCAACCCCGAGCGCACGGTTTCTTCCATCAAGCGCGAAATGGGCTCCGCTTACAAGGTCAACATCGACGGCAAGAGCTACACACCGCAGCAGATCTCCGCAATG
>JAFNZX010000293.1 GCA_017382615.1 Clostridia bacterium
CGTCCAGTGCCTTGACACCGGGAAATTCCTTACAGATATTCCGCATTTCCAGAACGTATTCCATGCGCCCCCCTGCCTTGTCCTTATTCTGCGTTTACGGGCGAATACGCGATGCGCAGCTTGCGCACGTCATCCTCAAACCGGTATTCCGTGCCTGCAAGAAAATCCTTGCCCTCCATGACGTTGGCAGCGATCTGTACAATCGCCTTTGCCATGGCGTCACCGTCCTGCTTGACCGTTCCCTGCATCTTGCCGTTTTTGATGGCATCCATGGCAGTTGCCAGCGCGTCCACGCCAAACACGGGGATATACGCACCGCCCGCATCTCTGCTTCCCTGCTTATTATATCCCTTTGCCTCCAGCGCAGAGATCACCCCCAGCGCCATGTCGTCGTTATTGCACAGCACCAGCTCGATATTGGGCACGCCGCCCTGCACGCGGAAGAGCGAGCCCATCATATTATTGGCAGTTGCGCTATCCCAGTTGGCAGGCTGATCCGCACCCACGCGCTCAAGCACGTTGCCCTTTTTATCCGCAACACGCAAGGCTTCGTTTTCCGCGAGCAGCTTGTTTGCCCGCTCCACCGAATAGCGCGTGCGTCCGTCTGCCTCTGCATTGCCCACCTCGGCACGGAACATGGCGTATTGGATCTTACCGTCGCCATTCAGATCGTATTTACGGAACGCCTCGTCAGATCCTAACAGCGCAGCCACCTGCTCGCCCTGCATATAACCGGGAGCATCGGGATCTGTGCCCACAAAGCAAATGTTATCCGACGTTTTGACCGCTGCGTCCGACACCTCACGGTTAAAGAAAATGACGGGCAGCCCCTTTTGATGCGCCTTTGCAGCCAACGCCTCGCCCGCGCTCTTGAAGTCCACCGCGTTGATGATCAAAAGATCCGCACCGCCCGTGATAGCGGTATCGATCTGCGCGCTCTGCGTCTGCTGGTTATTCTCCCCATTATAAAAGGTCACCTGCATACGGTCGCTGTACTCCTTAAAATACTTTTCCAACGCCGTGCGCACCGTGGCAATATAGCTGTCGTCAAATTTATATGCAAACACCGCCACGCGGTAGGTATCTCTCTGTCCGCAGCCCGTAAAGCACGCGCACGCGCCCACAAGCAGGCACAGGCACATCAAGGCGCAAAGCAGCCGTTTCTTGATCGTTTTTTTCATATCCATACTCCCGTAAATCGTTTTTTCATTGTTATTTTGGCACGCTGATCAAGCATTTATGAGCAAATGAGATTGACAAATTTTGCTATAAAGCGACGTTCGTAGGGGCGATGTATTTCGGCAGAGCCGAAATTCGAATCGCCCGCGCACCGCCCGTGTCATCCTGAGCGTAGATGCGGCAAAGCCGCATCGCAGTCGAACGCGAAGCGCGCCGTAAGGCGGGATCTCGGGCGGTCACCTCCCCCTCGCAGATCCTCAAAACGCGGCTCGCGTTTTGCCTTTCAAAAATCAGCAATTTGTTGCAGATTTTTGAAAGTTCGACTCAAAAACACCCACACAGGGGTGTTTTTTCGCTCAGGATGACACGAGGGGGATTGCTCCCGCATCCCCGTTGCCCCCGTAGAGGCGATATATTTCGGCAGAGCCGAAATTCGAATCGCCCGCCATTGGTAGGGCGGGGGCTTGCTCCCGCCGCCGTGTTGCATCCCCGTCGGTGCATATCACGATTCGCCCGCGAAAGACCGCCGTGCTCCCCTACGAGCACAAATGCAAAAGGCTGCTTCAAGTGCACTTGAAGCAGCCTTAAATATTATAAAATTATTTTACTCCTCAAGCAAAATGTCACGAATACTTTGGATCTCCTCTTTGGTCACACCGATGCTCAAGAGGTACGCCTCAATTTTTTCCTGCAGCGTATCGTTATCATCCCCATACTTGTTCAATCCCTTGGTCAGACGGTTCATGTTTTTGACCAGCTCCTCAAACTCCTCGGGCTCATACGCGCCCTGTGCGGAAAAGAAGGATGCATAATACTCATGGCGCAAGGTATCCTCATCCACGCCCAGAAGCCCCAGGATCAAGAACGCCGTCGTGCCCGTGCGGTCGCGTCCCATAGAGCAATGGAACACCATGGGATAATTCTCCTCGTACGCAAAGGCGGAAATGGCTTTACGTACGTCCGAGCGATACGAACGCTCAAAGATATGGTTATACCATTGCATCGCGATCGAAATATGCTGCACGGACTCTCCAAGCGGCGTGAACGACCCTTGACGCAAATCAAGATCGGTGCGAATGCCTAACTCACCAAGTGCCACGGCAAGCCCCTGCTCGGTAATACCGTCCAGGTGAGCCGAGCGGAAGGCAAGCCCCTGCTTGACAACCTTGCCGTCAAGCGTGACGTAGCCGCCGATATCACGCACGTTGGAAACGCCATCCAGCTTGATAAAGCGCGGATATTCACTCTCGGTGGTAAAGGTGTGCACCAGGGAGGTTACGCCATCTGCGCGCACCTGCCAATAATACTGCGTGCCGACCTTGAGATTATACACGTCGGCAAACGTATCCTCCACCGTCAATTCCATCGCGCTTTGCATATCCTCGCGCTCGCAAATGCTGACCGTATATACCTTTCCTGCGGACGCATTTGCATCCGTCCACGCAAGGCGCACAGGCAGCGGCGTGCAGTATTCCCCTCTTACGTAATCCCCGTAAGCCACGCTTTCCACCTTGAAAAGCGGTGCTTTGGCGTGTGCGTAGATCAGCTCGTTTGCCAAGACCACGTGCACCTCCCCGTCATACGGTGCGGTCAGCGCGATCCCGGTCTCCTCCTGCCCGTATCGCAGCGTCAATGCATCGGTCGCAAATGCTGCACCCGAATAATTGAACACGTCTGCGATCGTCTCACCGTCCAGCACGTAGGCAGGCAGGCGCGCGTTATCGATCGCCGGTACGTAACGCAGGCTGACGGACAAGCGCGCGGACTGCACGCCCTGCCCAAGCAGCTCGACCGCAACCTCAATATCGGGGTTGTTGATCAACGCGCACAGCTGCTCACGCGCCGCCGCTGCTTTATCCTCGGCGGCAGCATCACACACGGGAGCAGCGTTGGCAACGGCACGGTATGCCGCAGCCAAGGCGTCCTGCGCCTGCACCGAAAGAGGTGAATAGGTAAAGGGAATATCCACGTGCAGCACGTAGTTTTCATACAGGCTGACACCGCGCACCAGCAAGCGATACTGCTGCCCCTCGGTCAGCGTGCCGTGCAGATCCAGCGGTGCATTGATAAGCAGGCTTGCAAAGCCGTTCTCGCACATTTGCACGTGCTGCGGCTTGTGCCAAACAACCTCTGCTGCGTCAAAAGCAGCGTCTGCACCGATCACAGCGTACTCCATGCGCACGATTCCCTCTGCGCAAGCGATTTTATTATCCGTCAAAAACAGCATACCGCTGGGATCAAAGGTCTCTTGCCATTGTCCGCGCGCATCGTGCGTCGAGCCGTATCCCCCCTCGGAGGTATCCAGCCACGCACCCGCGACCGCAGGAATTGCTGCCTGATAGGTGCGCGTATACTCTGTGCCGTCTGCCAGCACAACGGTCGCTCCGTAAAACAAAGAGCCCTCCTGCGCGCTGGTATTTTCCTTGTATTTCTTACAGGTCACTGTGATCTGTGCAGCAATATCCACCTCGGTCAGACGCGCCGCGATCTCATTGGCAACAGCCTCCGCCGCACCGCTGCGGTAAAAGCAATTGCCCTTCACGGCAGCCACGCTCATCAACGCCTCCATGTCAACCGATGCGGCAGTGCCCTGCCCCGTTGACTGCACCGTGCAGGATTTTTTGCCCGTATCTGCATACAGGGGCACGGTACTATCCGAAAGATCACAATATTCCTCACGCTGCGGCACATCCTGCTCGACCGATTCCTCGGGGGGTTGCTTGCACGCCTGCAAGGTGGGCAGCACAAACAAGCAGGCAAGGATTGCGCACAGCATTCTCCAATGTTTCATATAAACCTCCGTTGAAAGCCTATGATTTTGTAGTCAGTATACCATATTTTTCCCGACATTGCAAGGGGAAAAGCAAAATCGGCAGCCATTCCCTTCGCTATCTGATATTTTTTTCACAAAATTCGAAAAATTTGCAAAAACCTATTGACAAACGCAAAAAAGGGGCGTATAATGACACACAACAAATCACAAAAGGAGGAGCAAACCATGACTAAGTTCTTTTATTACTTTTATTATTTTTGCATGGGCTGCCCGTCTTTTGTGAACACCGCAAGCTGATCCGCTTCGGAAAACAAAATACGGTCAGTCCGCATCGTCGTGCA
>JAFNZX010000294.1 GCA_017382615.1 Clostridia bacterium
CCGGGCATGAGCTTTATCGACCATTCGTTTATAGAGAAGGACGGCGTCATGCACGTGTTTTACATCCGCGGCTACGCGGGATACGAGTGGGACACCCGCTTTTGCGACACCTTTGGGCACGCGACCTCGACCGACCTTGTGCATTGGGACATTCATCCCCCTTGCCTTTGTACCACACGCGGCGGCGTAGACAGCTATCAGGTCTGGGCACCCGGTGTGACCGAGAAGGATGGCGTTTACTACATGTACTACACGGGCGTCAATCTTGACGTGGCGCAATCCATCTGCCTTGCCACCTCGCGCGATCTTTACACGTGGGAGAAATACGAGGGCAACCCCGTATTGCTGCCCGGTGCGTGGGGCGCGTGGCGAGAGGACGCCTGGTCGGATTGCCGCGATTCCATGGTGTTTTTAGACCATGACGGCACGGCTTACATGTACTACTGCACCGCCAAAAAGACCGAGGACGGCGGCATGCGCACCGCGCTTGGCATTGCATCCTCGCGCGACATGATCCATTGGCAAGACGAGGGCGCATACTGCTTTGACATTTGCGACGTGACTCTGGAGTCGCCCTTCGTGCTCAAAAAAGGCGGCAAATATTACCTCTTTTACACCAACTGCGGACATGGCACGTCCTATGCTGTTTCCGACAATCCCATTTCGGGCTGGCAAAGCCTCGGCATGCTGCTTGAGCCAAAAGTCCCTGCGCTCTGCCCTGCCAACGTGCCCTCCTGCGCGGAGGTATTCTGCTACAAGGGCGCATGGTACATCTCCTGCGCCGAGCGTCAGCCGGGCTGCGAGCAGTATCTCGAAATTTTCGAGCTGGAGTGGCTGGAGGACGGCACGGTGAAGGTAGGAGAGAGGTTAGAATAAGGAGATTTTTATGTACGAAAAAGAAGAAAAAAGACGCGTCAAGCGACGCGATGAGGTGATTCAAAATCATAAGCAAATGGCTCTGTCAAACGTGGTGTTCACGGTTGTGATCCTTTTGTTTATTTATCTGATTTTCGTGTCCTTTGGCATCGGTTCTATCTATATGGCGATCGCAGAATCCAACGGTTTTATTGCATTGATTTTGCTGTTTTCCGTGTTCGCTTTGATAAGCTTTGCATCCTGTATCATCCCGACGGTCTTTCTTAGCAAGGATCTTGGGCAGAATCTTGTCATACTGACCGACCGCTATACTCTTGAGCTTGACCGCGTCGAGCTTTTGGAGCTGAAAACCGAGGTCGAGTGGGTTCCCAACACACTCGGAAAAGGATATCACCGCGAATACGTGATCAATCAGTACGCATATTTCGCCAAGCACGGCAAATACAAGACCAAGCAAACGCTCTCGCAGGGTGAGGAATGCTACGTCTTTGTCGCACTGACCAAAAAGCCCCAAATCGTTGCTATCTACCAGACCGATGAATATTTGATTTTGGAGAGATAACATGGAACAGGATAAAAAAGTCATACTGACGCGCGAGGGCATCGTGGCGCAGCATCAGCGCGATCTGCTGGTCGAGCTTTTGAAAACCATTGTCGCAGAAGGTTTTTTGATTGCCCTTAGCGTGCTGGTCACGTTCAATCTGGTCAACACGTGGTACGAATGCACGTGGTTTGTGCGTATCGTACTTTTGCTGATGGTACCGCTTTTGTGGTTCATCGCCGTGCTGGTTGCAATCACCATTGTGCAGACTGCCATTCGCTTGATATATATGAAAAACGGAAAATACACCATTGAGGTTGACCGCGTGGGGCTATTGAAGCTCAAAACCGAGGAGGAATACGTACACTCCCCCGGATCTCGCAACGGTCACACCGAAATCGTGACCAACCAATACGTATATTTTGAAAAATACGGTATGGTGAAATCGAATCGCCCCCTTGCAAACGGGCAGGAATGCTACCTGCTTGTGGTGCAGACCAAGAAGCCGCACGTGCGCGGGTTCTGGGAATGTGACATTCACGAAATCACAGGTATTTAAGGAGTCAACAATGTACGAAAAGCAAACACATAAAATTCCGCTCCGACGCGCCGAATATATCAAACAAGAGCAACGCCTGCTGTTTTCACAGGGGATGCTTTTCTTGGCAATGGCTGCCATCGTCACCGCATTTGCGGCAATTTGGACAGCGATCACGGCAATCGTCTACACCGATACGCCGCTTGTATTTTGGCTGATACTCCTTGCCCTTGCCATCGCGCTTTGGGGCTTTGCCGCCTATCTCATATACCTTGCAATCAAAGCAAACCTGCCGCTGTTCTGTCTCTTGACGGGCAAATATACCATAGAGGTTGACCGCGTAGGTCGCATTGAGCTGCGCAGCGAGAAGAATCACCACTACAGCCGCTCGCTGATCGCCTACCTGAACAAGCCCGATTACGTTACGTATCAGTACGTGTGCTTTGAACGGTACGGCGAAGTCCAAACCGATAAGAACGCCGAATTTGCGCAGGGCGCGGAGTATTACGTGCTGGTTGCGCTGACAAAAACCCCAAAAATCATCGATTACCGCTCCCGCGAGAAATACGAGCTGACCGAACGCTGAATATGAAAAAACCGCCGATTTTTTCGGCGGTTTTTTCATTGCAAAACGAAAAGCAACGGGGATTCATCATCCCCGTTACCTTTATGATATTTCTTCACGCTCGCACGGCATCATCCAAGGCTTCCCGGCTTGCCTCTTTGCGAGAAATCGATCGGTGCGCCCTCTCGATAGTACGTAATGCCGTACTTTTCGCAGATATCGTAAATCCTGTTCAAATATTCCTTGCGGTTCTTGCCCTTGAGCTGCGCCATATAGTACGCCTGCACCATGGATTTTTCCACGTGCGCCTTGTGCGCCTCGGTCTGCGCCTCTTCCAGCGCCTTTTCCCAAAGTGCCAGCATTTCTTCGGCAAACGGTGCTTGCTGATTTCTGTCCATGTGCTGCATCATCATGTCCGGGATACTGTCGTATATGCCCACGTGATTATGTGTTGCCGCCTCGGTCGTGGTATCGATATACGCACGGATATTCTCCCAGCCCGCACCGTAGTAGTCCTGCAAAAATTCATTCATGTGGCGCTGATACTCTTCCTCAGTCATGTCGGGATTCCAGAGCAGCTTTGCCAACAGGTACGCGCGTAGCTCACCAAACTCACCCGAGGAGGACTGATAGTTGCCCTGCTCGAACATACCGATGACGTGATGATCCTTAAAAAATTTCACGTTTGCACGCAGCACGCCCAAATTTGGGAACGGTGCGAGATAATACATAAAGTTGGTGGTGTAGTCCCAGATATAGAGATTATCACAAATTGCGCTCCACTCCTCAATATCCTTCTTGAAAGCGACGTTTTGCTCGCAGCTTTCGTCGTCCAGCGGGTGTCCGAAGCAGCATTCGATCGAGCAAAGACGAATAATCACGTTATCCGCAGGCTTGATGGTCTTGGGTGCCTGACGCGTATATCTGTACGCTAAGGTATCTACGTAAACGTTCGGAAACTCGTCCTTGATGTCGTTCGCAATGCGGTTGACAAAGGTCAGAAGCGAGCCCATTGGCGTGCCCTCGCGCTCGTCGATCGCCTTGCAATTGGCGCATTGGCAACCAAGATGCTCGGCTGCCGAGTCGTTTTGCGAAACGGATACGATCTTGGCACGGGGATTTTCGCGCAGCCATTGCTTGACGCGGTACAGCACGGTCTGATATATCTGCTCATCGGTCAGGCAAGGCTGCTTGCCGATCTCGTGCGGCTGCCCCGTCAGCGCGGAAAAGGTGTGTACGAACGGGCCTGCATAGGAAATGCCGCCCTCCATCTGCACCACGTATCCGCTGTTATCCTTGAGCTGGATAGACAGCACCTGATCGTGCTCCAGATCGTGCCAGAAGGAGTCACGCGCGATAAACGCAGGGCTGTAAACCTTGCAATAATCCGCAGGCACGCGCACGATGGGATTGTCACGCACAACGGTATAGTCGGTGGCATAGAAACGCACGCCAAGGAAATCCTCCAAAAAGGTCACGATACCGTAAACAGTACCCGAGGTGCAGTTGCCGGTTATATACAGATTGCCGTCCTCTTCCAAAATGGCATAGCCATCATTTTTTATCTGCGCGCGTGCCTCCTTGACAGCCTTGGTATCGCGGTCGGTCATGCCGATCACAATTTCGTGCGCGGCAGGCTCACCTTCATTTACGGTCAGCTTGTGCCCCGTCGCCTTTTCGGCATATTCAATCAGATACTCGATCGCCATGGTGATACCCTCGGCAGCATTCGGCTGCACGCACAAGGAGAACGCGGAAAAATCCACGCCGCCGATCTGCATCAGATCGATTGGATAGCCGGTATCGGGCACGGTTTCCTCGGTCTCAGCTTCCGTGGTTTGCTCCGACAAGGTCGTTTCGGGAGTCTCGGAGGCAATAGAGTCCTCAGGGGTCTCGGGCGCAGGAGTCTCGGGTGTAGGCGTGCAAGCCGCCAAGCAGGAAAGCGGCATCAATAATGCCATCAGAAAAGATAATTTTTTCATAATGCTATGCCCCTTTGTTAAATCAAATTACCACTGCAAGCCGTGGAAATAGTGTCCCGTACCGATAAATCCGACCTGACGGAAGTCCTGCGGGTTGTGGCGGATGATGTAATCCATATAGGAAACCACCATCTTCGCGGTCAGCAGATACCCTTGCGCATTGAGGTGTCCGCCAATCCAGAAATGCTCGTAGAACTTCTGGTCGTACACGGGACCGTATTCACGCAGGTCAATGACGTAGGTGTTGTCAAAATGCTTGGCAAGATCATACATCAGCTGTTGGTGCGCATCCGCCTTTGCCTCAGCCTCTTGTTCGTGGTGCGGTGTTTTGGGCATGGTGATCAGGAAGAACTTTGCCTTGGGCTGGATCTGCTTGTAGCGGCTGATCAGCGCAGCAAATTCGCCTGCAAAGGTGGGTGCATTCTTGGCAGGATCCTCGGGGTCAATGTCATCAAGCGAGCCGACGGGCAAGCCAAGTCCCCACAAGTCGTTGCAGCCCAGTGCCATGATATACGCCTGGCAGGCAAGCTCTGGACTCCAATAACCGTTTGCCTCGCCAAAGGATTGCAGATACTCACGGGCAGTCATGCCGCCGCGAGAGAAATTATAGACCTTGGTGCCTGCCATGCGGGCAATGTACTGCCCCCAGGAAATGTCGTAAATGTCGTGATAGCCGCGCTGCCCGTCGGGCGTCATGGACTCCAGCTCACCCGAGGAAAGGCTGTCACCCACGCAGGCAATGGAGCGGAAAATGCCGACAAAGCCGCCGTCACTGACCAGATTGTCCAAGGGCTTTTCGTCGGGAATTGCATAAAACTCGTTAATATTCATGGTATACCTCCTAAAAAGAGCTTTTTTTCAGTATAACATAAAATGATTAAAATAACAAGACAACGAAAGCACGAACTTTAGGGCAAATTTTTGTGCATATTTTTTAATATTTTTTGCCAAAAAGCTATTGACAAACGCAAACGATTGTGATATTATATATGGGTACGCGAAAGCGTATGGCTTGCGGCGTTAGCTCAGCTGGATAGAGTGTTTGGCTACGAACCAAAAGGTCGGGGGTTCGAGTCCCTTACGCCGCGCCAAGAAAAAGGATAGGGAGTCCGTCAGGACTCCCTATCCTTTTTCTTGGCACGTCGTTTCACGACTCAGAACCCCCGCACGCGCGGCAAAGCCGCTCGTGCAAAGCTTGCGCCGGTTGACCGCTAAACACAACCGCCCTTCGGGCGCAAGCATGGGTTCTGAGTCCCTTACGCACGTGACTTTCACCTTGAACCCCGCACTTCTGCGCTTTGCGCAGATGTGCAGATTTGCGCAGGGCAACCGTTAGACTCCTGCGACTATTGGCGCAAATGTGCATGGGCGCAACACGCCCATGCGATGTTCTGAGTCCC
>JAFNZX010000295.1 GCA_017382615.1 Clostridia bacterium
CTGCGCGATGTTGATGACAGCGTGCTCGCGTTGGATGACCGAGGGCATATTATTTATATGAACCCGCAGTGCAAGTCGCTGCTTGATCTGGACGACTTGGCGATCGGGCAAACATATGCTGAAATGTTTTTTGATGAGCAACAAAAGGCGAACGACCTTTTTCATCAGTTTGTCATCGATGCGGTCTATGACAAAGAAAAGGCACACAGCGGCACGGTGACCTTTACCGATAAAAGCAACAAGACCAAGCATTTGCGAATCACCACCTCGTTTTTGAAAAATGAGGAGAATGACGAAGCGGGCGGTGGTGTTGTTCTCGTCTTATCGGATATTACCGAAACCGAGCTATTGCGCAAGAAAAAATATGACGCCTCCATCGTCTTTTCCTGCGTGACTGCCTGTGTATGCTTGTATTTGCTGGTGTTGGCAACCATTGAGTTCTTGCAAATGGACGTGCCCACCAAGGCGTTAACGCAGGTCATCAACGCAATGGTTTTCGTCTTCGGCATTATCATTTACAACAAAACGGAATTTTCCTTTGACGAGCTCGGGTTAAGATTTTGCAACTTCAAAAAAACCATGATTTCCTCGGTTGCAATCTCCCTTTCCATCGTACTACTTTTGATGGGAGCAAAGTTTGCCTTGCTACAGGTAGCTCCGGATTTCTTTGCCCCGGACGTTCCTTTCTGGAATTGGAACATTGGAGCATATTCGTGGTTCTCCTATATTTTCACTTGCATCATACAGGAATTTTTGGCAAGAAGCTTGATCTACGGCAGCATAAAAAAAATGTTTGACGGAAAAAACAGCATCATTGCCGCAATACTGCTCTCCTCCCTGCTGTTCGGTGCGGTGCATATTGCCCACGGATTTATGTACATGCTGGCAGCCATGATTCTGCTTGGTGCTATGGGCGGAATCTATGAAAAGCACCAAAACATCTGGGGCGTTACGCTCATCCACTTCGTTTTGGGGCAGGCGGCGTGCTGTCTTGGCTTTTTGTCGTAACTACGTGTAGTAACGAAAGCACGTTGCTACACGGGCAAACACCAAAAAAGCATAACATAAGGAGTAAAACGAGATGAAAAAATGGATATCGATGTTGCTGGTATGCTTGATAGCCGTCGGATTGTCCGGCTGCGCAGGAGCCAATAAAACAAAGGAGCTACCCCAAAATTTTGCCGATCCACAGAGTGTACTGGACTATCTTGAACAGCAGAATGAGATATATGTGCAAGCAGAAAAGAACAACGGGGATCTGTCAAAGGTAAAAAGAGTGGATACTGCGGTAAACGGTCAGCATCCCTATGCTGTCATCGTGACCTGTTCGGATTCCCGTGTTCCTGCGGAGCATATTTTCAACGCAGGAATCGGAGAGTTATTTGTGATCAGAACAGCGGGTAACGTCATCGGCGACCATGCGCTTGGCAGTGTGGAATACGGTGCAGAGCATTTGGGAGCAAAGCTGGTGATTGTGCTCGGTCATACACATTGCGGTGCGGTAGACGCTGCATTGCACGGGGGTGCCCACGGAGCAATCGCCACGATCACCGATGAGATAAGCGCATGCTTGCCTGCGGGGTGTGATGCTCGCGAAGCGGAAAAATTGAATGTCCAAAACAGCATCTCCCGCATCATGGACAGCGAGATGATTGCCGAACTCGTCAGAAAGGGAGAAACTCGCGTTGTGGGCGCGATTTACAATATTGAAAGCGGTGCCGTCGACTTTTTCGATTGATTTCAATCTGTAATAGTCAAAAACCAATTGAGGAGAGGCAAAAATGAAGTATCAGATGGGCGTGATGGATGTGTATCCGATCGCTGCCAACAAAACGTCAATGGAAAACAATCCTTTTTTCCAGGTCAAGCTCAAGGAGCCGGTGGACGCAGAACGCTTACGTATGGCAGTAAAGCAATCCCTGGGTGAACATCCGCTGTTTGCTTGTACCCTGCGGTATAAGAAGGAATATTATCTTGAAACCAACGAAAAAGAATTTTTGTTGATCCGCGCAGCAGAAGAAAACCGACCGCTTGCCTTCGGGGACGCCACAAACGGTTTTTTGTGGCAGATGTGCTATGATGCATACACTATTTCCTTTGAATGGTGTCACGCAATCAGTGATGGAAAGGGCGCGTTCTCTTTCTTTTCCTCGGTGCTATGTCATTATTTTGGCGTGAACAGACCGGTAGAGC
>JAFNZX010000296.1 GCA_017382615.1 Clostridia bacterium
AACGGCACGTTTTTTGACGATATGATTGCCGACGCGCGCAAGGATAACCTGATCACCGCCGTCATTTCCTGCTTTATTTTGGTGGTTTCCCCCTTGGTGTGGTTCTTTTCGCAGCTGCTGTTCTATCGCAGAAGGGAAGAGGAATTTTATATGCTGCGTGCAATGGGCAGCTTTGACATCGAGATCCGCGGTTTGCATATCACTGCGGGAGCGGTGCTCTCGGGCGTTGCATTCTTAGTCACGCTGGGTATGAGCTATGCGTTCAATTTCGTGCTGTATATGACCATGAGCCGCATTTTGCCTGCGTTTGGCATTGCGCAAGCCGTCAATTATCATTATTATATGCCGCTGTGGGCACTTGCCCTGTGTGCTGCCGTATCGGTGGCTTGCGGCTTTGCATCCTGCCTTGTGCCGTATTTGCTGTGGAAAAAGCGCATCGAGGCACGGCTGGAGAAAGAGAAGGGAGGACCGGACAATGGAAGATAGAAGAGTGGTTGTGGAAACGGTTGACCTCATTCGTCAGTACAAGCAGTATGACGAGGTGGTCAACGCGGTCAATCGCGTCAATCTGCGCGTATACGAGGGCGAGTTCGTCGCTATCATCGGTTCGTCAGGCTCGGGTAAATCCACGCTGCTGCATACCATGGCAGGCTTGGATCGCCCCAACGCGGGCAAGGTCATCATCCGCGGACAAGAGATCACCGCCATGGCACCCGATGAGCTGGCACGCTTCCGCGGCAATCATATAGGTATGGTGTTCCAGAGCCACAATCTCATTCCGCAGTTTACTGCGCTTGAAAATATCCTCGTGCCCACGCTGATGTGCAACAAAGAGGATATTTCCTATGAGGAAAACCTCAAAAAGCTGGTGGCTTCCTTGGGGCTTGGTGACCGACTGCACCACCTGCCAAGCGAGCTTTCGGGCGGTCAGATGCAAAGAGTTGCCATTGCGCGTGCGCTGATCAATCTGCCGCTTGTGGTGTTTGCCGACGAGCCTACGGGAAATCTGGACAGAGAAAACGCCGACGAGGTGCTGGATCTGCTGCTGGAAACCAAGGATCTGCTTGGTCAGACGCTGATCATGGTCACGCACGATATGGCAATTGCCGAGCGCGCAGACCGCGTGTTCCGCATGGATAACGGGCAGATCGTTTCCTCTAAGGTCAATAAAAAGGAGGCAAAGGAACAATGAATATTCAAGGCATACAAAAGCTGACGCTGCTGGATTTTCCGGATCGCACGGCATGTACCGTGTTTACGGGCGGATGTAATATGCGCTGTCCCTTCTGCCACAATGCATCCTTGGTGCTGCGCCCCGGCGAAAATCCCGCGTATTTTGAGGAGGAGATCTACGCATTTCTCAAAAAGCGGCAGGGAATATTGGACGGCGTTGCCATCACGGGCGGTGAGCCGCTTTTGCAGCACGGGCTGGAGGAATTTATTTTGCGCGTGCGTGAGCTGGGCTTTGCAGTCAAGCTGGATACCAACGGCTCTTATCCCGATCGTCTTGCTGCGCTGATTGATCAGGGGCTGCTGGATTATATCGCGATGGACGTCAAAAACAGCCGCGAGAAGTATGCGCAAACGGTGGGCGTCAAGGGCTTTGATATAGCCCCTATCGAGCAGAGCATTGCGCTGCTGCGCACGTCAGGCGTGCCTTTTGAGCTGCGCACCACCGTGGTAAGGGAGCTGCACTCGGCAGAGGACATTGAGGACATGGGCGTGTGGCTGCAGGGGGATCACAAACACTTTCTGCAGGGCTTTATTGACTCGGGAGATCTGATCAAAAAAGGGCTTAGCGGATATGACAAAAACCAAATGGAAGATTTGGTCAATGTGCTCAAATCCTATGTTCCTCATGCACAGCTTCGCGGCGTTTGATGTGGCAACCACAATATATTGTGTTAAAATTCAAAAAAATATCAAAATATTGTGTGTTTAGGGGTTGACAAATCGAAAAACTTATAGTATACTGTAAAAGCACCACGTTCGGTGTTTTTACAGTATTTTTCATTTTTCAACATATTTGAACAAATTTCATGACAAAAGGAGAGAGCTATGTACAAGGTATTAAAAAGAGACGGCAAGGTCGTAGATTTTGATTTGAGCAAGATTTCGGACGCGATCAAGATGGCGTTCGAGGCACAGGAAAGACAGTTTCATCCCAGCGTGATCGACTTTTTGGCACTCAAGGTTACTGCAGATTTTGAGCCCAAGATCAAGGACGGTCTGATCGCTGTTGAGGACGTGCAGGATAGCGTAGAAAACGTATTGGTACAGGGCGGCTACGGTGACGTGGCAAAGGCATATATCCTCTACCGCAGACAGAGAGAGAAGATGCGTAACATGAGATCCACCATTCTGGACTATAAGGAGATCGTGGATAAATACGTTAAGAATACCGACTGGAGAGTGAAGGAAAACTCTACCGTAACCTATTCCGTAGGCGGTCTGATCCTTTCCAACTCCGGTGCCATCACCGCAAACTACTGGCTGTCCGAAATCTATGACGACGAGATCGGCAACGCACACAGAAATGCGGATATCCATATTCATGACCTTTCTATGCTGACCGGTTATTGCGCAGGTTGGTCGCTCAAGCAGCTGATCCAGGAGGGGCTTGGCGGCGTGACGGGTAAGATTACCTCCGCTCCCGCAAAGCACCTGGCAACCCTTTGCAACCAGATGGTCAACTTCCTTGGCATTATGCAGAACGAGTGGGCAGGCGCGCAGGCATTCTCCTCTTTCGATACCTATCTTGCTCCCTTTGTAAAGGCTGATAACCTTGACTACGAGCAGGTCAAAAAGTGCATAGAGTCCTTTATCTACGGCGT
>JAFNZX010000034.1 GCA_017382615.1 Clostridia bacterium
CGTACAAATCGCATACAAAATTGACAAAATGACGGTTTCCCGCGTTGAATAGTCGACCCCTTCCTCCCCGTACGCCTGCGCTACGGGGACCCCTTCCTTCCCCCGAGGGGACGGCTTTTTAGCGCGCATCCGCATCGTTTGTGTGTCGATTGACCAAGCTTTATATTTGCAGGCGATTCGTGAATCGCCCCTAAACCATACGGACGCCTACTCATGAAAAGTTTTGATTGAGCTTTTTCAAAAGGTCGCGGGGCTCTGCCCCAAGACCCTGCGACCTTTTTGAAAAAAGGTCGATCAAAAACTTTCATGAGTTTGGGGCGTCTGAGCCGGTTACTCGTCCTCGGGGGCGCAATCCTTGATACCGGTCATGCCGCCCACGGGCTTAAAGCCGTCGACCTCACCGCGCTGGATGGCACCGTAAATGCGGTAGCGCAGTCCTTTGTTCTTGCGATCCAGCTCGTTGATGAGGTTGTGCATCTCCTCGCGTTGGGTGTTTTTATCAGCAGGGCAGGGGGATGCGATGACGGGAAGCTCCACCTTGCGCGCAAAGTCCTTGACGTGCCGTTCGGGCATATAGATCAAAGGTCGGATAACGCGGATGCCCACGCGCGACAGATCGGTCACGGGCTGGAAGCAGCCGATGCGTCCCTCAAAGAACAGATTGAGCATAAAGGTATCCACCACGTCGTCAAAGTGATGACCAAGAGCTACCGTAGTGCAGCCGATGGACTTGGCGTAGTTGTTGAGCGCACCGCGGCGCATCTTGGCGCACAGCGCGCAAGGATTGGATTCCTTACGGATCTCGAAAATGACCTTGTAAATATCGGTGGGGACGATGTGATACTCCACCTCAAGCTCGTCGCAAAGCTTTTGAATGCCCGAAAAATCCATGCCGCCCGCAAAGCCCATATCCACGGTTACGGCAACCACCTGGAAGGGCACGGGATAAAAGCGGCGCAGGTGCGCCAGGGCACAAAGCAGGGTCAGCGAGTCCTTGCCTGCGGATACGCCCACAGCGATTTTGTCGCCCGGGCGGATCATGTCGTAGTCCGCAAGTGCGCGGCGCGTATAGCTTAAAAGACGCTTTATATGTTCCATAGATCCGATTCACTCCAGCTACAGGTTTGATATATTTGTGCGGCGCGCTTGCTTTGCGTGCCGTTTTGCGTTAAAATAAGAGTTGGGGAGAGGCGCAAGCCGTGTGCTGCCCCTTTTTTGGCTTCTATGAGCACCATGCCGGGCTCGGCGTTCTCATCACCCTGTACAAGGCTCATGCGCTTGGGCTCAAGCTTATGGCGTGCCAGAGCCTCCATCAGCTCGCAAAGGCGGTCGGGACGCCACACCACGTAAAAGCTGCCACCGTGCTTAAGGATTCTTGCGGCTGCGGCGCAAAAATCATCCACGCCGCCCTTAACCTCGTGGCGTGCGATATATTTGGCGTCCGAGTCGTTGCGTTTTCCGGCGTTCGTTTTCATATACGGGGGATTGGCGGTCACAATGCTGACCTCGCCACCAATATCGGCAGCCGTCAGCTCACGCAGATCCTTGCAAAGTGGGGTCAGGCGATCCGCCATGCCGTTGAGTGCGGCATTTCTGCCGATAATATCGGCAAAATCTTCTTGTACCTCGATGGCGTAGGCGTGCGCAAACTTTTCTCTTGCAAGGCACAGAAGTGGGATGATGCCCGTGCCGCTGCCGAGATCGACCGCGCGTGCGGATGCCGCGGGGCGCACGTATGCGGCAAGCAGATAGGCGTCGGTACCGTAGCGCAAGCCGTCCGTGCGTTGAATCAGGCGCAGCTGCTCGTTGACCGCGTCAATGGTTTCGTTTGTGCGTAGCATAAAAACTCCTGAAAAATAAGATCAGCATCAAAAGCATAGGGGCTCGCGTGATGCGAACCCCTTTTGCAAGATGCTATGTATGCGTGTCTCGGGCAGATTATTCAGCCTCGGGAGCACCAACAGGGCATACGTCAGCGCAGCTGCCGCAACCGATGCAAGCATCAGCGTCGATCTCGTACTTGCCGTCGCCTTCCTTAATTGCGCTGGTGGGGCACTCCTCTGCACATGCGCCGCAGGAGATGCAATCGTCATTAATCTTGTAAGCCATGGTTGTTTCCTCCGTTTGAGTTTTTTTGTACACATACATTTTATCACAAATGTATAAAAATGCAATAGGTTTTTGCAAAAAAGTCAAAAAAATTTATTGCGATTTATTCGTCATCATCCGTGCTCTTGCGACTGGGGCGGGAGAGCACCTGCACCTTGTCGCGGTGGATCTGAATGGGAGCACCGTCGGTGTCCTTGAGCTTGACCTTAATCAAGCCGCGCAAGGGGGAGGTTTCCACCACCACGCCAACGCCGTCGGGAGTTTTGACCACGCTATCCACGGGGGGCGTGAGCTTGATCTCCTCTACGTAAGCCTCGTGCTCATAGCGCAGGCAGCACATCAGTCTGCCGCAAACGCCCGAGATTTTGTTGGAGTTGAGCGAAAGGCTTTGCTCCTTTGCCATTTTGATGGATACCTGACCAAAATCAGAAAGGAAGGTTGCGCAGCAAAGGGGTCTGCCGCAAGCACCAAGCCCGCCCATGAGCTTTGCCTCGTCACGAATGCCGATCTGTCGCAGCTCAATACGGGTACGGAATACGCTTGCCAGGTCCTTGACCAGCTCACGGAAATCCACTCTGCCTGCCGAGGTGAAATAGAACAGCAGCTTGGAGTTGTCAAAGGTGTACTGTGCCTCAACTAACTTCATGTCAAGTCCATGCTGTGCGATCTTTTCACCGCAAATGCGGAAGGCTTCGGCTTCCTTTGCCTTATTTTCCTTATGATGCTTGAGATCTTCGGGGGTTGCACCGCGCAGGACTTCCTTCAGGGGCTTGACGATCTCGCTGTCGCGTACCTGTCGGTTTGCTACCCACACAGTACCGTATTCCGGTCCGCGTGCGGTTTCGACGATCACGGCGTCACCCTTGGAAAGCGTGAGCTTGCCGGGGGCGAAGTAATAGACCTTGCCTTCCTCCTTGAAGCGTACGCCGACAACCTCGGTCACTGCTTCGTCGGGGGCGAAGGTGGGCGTGCTGTGCGTGGGGATGGACTCTAAGATCGAAGCGTCCGCCAAGGGCAGGGCTTCCTGTACAACGGGCGTTTGCTGTGACTGCTTGGATTCTTTTACGATCTGCTTGAGCTCACTGATGGAAATATCTTCCGGCAGCTGCAGCACGGGCTCTTGTGCAGCACCCTCGCGTCCCTGCTTTTGCCCATTGCGGCGCTTGGGCTTCTTTTTGCCGTCACCTGTAGGCGGTACAGCCTGTTGGGAGGGCTGTCCTTGCTTGGGCTGATTTTGCTTTTGCTGGGGCTGCTGCTTTTTAGGGGGATTTTGCTTAGGCTGCTTTCCCTGCTGCTTTCCCTGCTGCTCGGGAGCGGGAGCTTGCGCTTTGGGGGCTTGCTGTGCTTGCGCGTCCTGCGTTTTTTGCTCCGGCTTTTTGTGCGGTCTGTGATGATGCGGACGGCGACCCTTGTCGCTCTTGGGTGCGCCTGCCTCGGGCGCTTTATTATTTTGCTTTTCGTTTTCCATATGTTACCTCTTTAAAGTATGCCTGCCGAAACAGCCATTTCGGAAAGGGCGATACGTATATTAGCGTTTCTTTGAGAGATGCTTTCCAGCGTGTTGTCAACGGAGTCAAGAAGCCTGAGCAAATCCTGCATACCAAAGTGCAGGGAAAGCTCTACTGCAACGTCGCGATCTGTGAAAAAGCATAGCGGAACGGTGGCGGCATCGCAGCGCTGCACCGCAATCAGGTCGCGCACGGCGCGCATCAGCGTTTCCAATCTGTATGCAATCTCATCGCGTTTGAGCTCGGGCTTGCCGTCCTCCTTGCGGATGCCGTATAAGACAAGTGCGCGCATAACGCGTTCTCCTTGATAGGGAATAGCGGTCAGCAGCTCCATTGCTGCTTGCCGCGCTTCTAAAATGGGTGTGCTTTGCTTGGGTGAGAGCAGATCGAGTGCCTTGCCGATACTGCCGTCGGCTGCCATCAGCAGCTGCTCCATGTCGTTGCCTGCGGGAAGATTCAAGCCTGCGGGGGCGTGTTGTCTGACGTATCCTTCCACGGTAGGAAGCGGTAAGGTCTGCAGGCGGTAGATGGGCGCGCGTGAGCGGATGGTTTCCAAAAGGTTGCTTGCATCCTCACAAAGCAGTAAAAACAGCACGTATGCGGGCGGTTCCTCCAAGGTCAGAAGCAAGGCGTTTTGCGCTTGCGCGTTCATGGTGTGCGCGTCCTCAATGATGTAAATTTTGGTGTCAAGGTCATTGGGTGCGGTCAGCACGTCGGTACGCAAATGGCGCACGGCGTCCACCGTCAGCTGCGTTTTGCCTTTTTCACGACTGACCCATATGACGTCGGGGGATTTGCCCTCGAGTATCTTTTTGCAGTTTTTGCAAGTGCCGCAGGGCAGGGGAAGGCTTTCGTCGTCTTTGCAAAGACAGCTTTGTGCGGCTGCAAGCTGCAGTGCCAGCGTGTGCTTGCCAAGTCCGTATTTACCCTCCAAGATATAAGCGTGCGAAAGCCTGCGCGCAAGTATATCGTTTCCAAAACGCGCGCGCAGGGCGTCGTTGCCCCACAGGCGCGGTAACGTCTGTTTCATCGCAAACCTCCGCATACAAAAATCCACCTTACAGTATAACAGATAATTACTTGTTTGTCAAGAAGAAAAAGTTAGTTTATTCGAAGGCGGACGATCGCAGACGATCGCTGATCGCCCGCCTTTATACAAACAACGTTTTTGATGAAAAAACCGCCACCGATTGCTCGGTGGCGATTGGTATTTGAGGTTTTGGGGATTATTTCCGCTTTCTCTTGACGCAGATGACGATACCCGTAATCAGCGTACCCAAGGGGAGCACAAGGATGCCGAGCACGGCAATGCATAGCATGAGCGCAACGGGCATATCCAAGGATCCGCCAAGATCCACTGCGGGGATCTGCTTGGGGTAGAGGGAATTGTATTGCTGCGTACTGCCGGCATAATCCATTGCACCGTACAAGAATCCGTAGTTGTATTTGTAGACCTCGTCTGCAACCTCTTTGGAGTAGCTGTCCGCAAAGCCAAACCATACGATACCGCCGGTCTTATCACCGCCAGTCACAGTCGCGCTGACTGCCATGGTATGCTTAGCGGGTGTGGGATCGGTGGAAAGATACCCCTTGTCAGAGGTGGTCACAATGGGCTTGACCGTAACGCCTGCGGTCTCGGTGTAGGTGATGGGGTGTGCGCCCACGACCAGCATCTGATAGTTGCGTGCAGTCTGACTGTAGGATTGGTACATCTGATAGTAATAGTTGGCGTATGCCTGGTACATCTGATTCTGGGGATTCTGCTGATACTGCTGCTGGGCTGCCATGTACATGGAGTAAATTTCGCTGAGCATGGCGATGTGAATGATCTGATCGGCTGATGCGACAAGCTCGTGCTTGGAATCGGGCAGGATGAACAGGTAATCCTCGGGGTAGGTCTCTGCCTCGGTGGCGCCTTCGGTCGTTTCCTCCTGTGCCCGGGGCTCTGCTTGGGTTTCGGAATCGGTCTCCTTTTCCGTGCTGCTTTCCTTGCCGCTTTCAATGTAGCTGTTATAGGAAAGAGAATCGTCCAGCACGATGGCGTCCTTGCCTGCAAGACCATAGGAGTTCATCAGTGACA
>JAFNZX010000297.1 GCA_017382615.1 Clostridia bacterium
GATAGCTTTATTGACCCCGTTTTTGATATGACCGCCGAGGCGGTTGAGGAAGCAATCGGCAGTGCGCTTTGGCATGCCGACACCACTACGGGCAAAAACGGTGCCACGCTCCCGGGGCTGGCAACGTATTTTGCATAAAGGAGCCGATATGACCAACATAGAAATCAAGCATAGCGCGCAACACGCGCACGGTACGGTGTTGCAGGTGGCTTGCGTGGACGAGGCGCAGGTCGCGCAGTCCTCGGGCGTATTTACGCTGACCGAGTCTGCCTTTGGCAAGGGAACTGTTAAGACCATACTGGCAGGCGGCATTGGCACGCCGGTGGAATACCGCCGCGGCGGAAACGTGCGCAAGATGTTTGAGTACATGCATGCCTATGCCGCAGAGCAGGGCGTGGGAGTGGCGTTGCTGCACCCGTTTTCGTTTTCGTATTACAGGCAGTTTGGCTACGAGCGCGTAGCCGATCACGCCTTTGCCCGTTTCCCGACAAGCAAGATTGATTTTGTGCCGCGCAGATGCCGCTTTGTGGCGTATAGCGAGGAAAAACTGCCCGATATGCTGGCAATCTATCGCGCTTTTGCCAAGGGCAGAAATCTGCTTTTGCCGCGCGTCAACGGTGCAAGCTATACCGCTCCCGGGCGTATGACCTATCTCTGCTACGACGGGACAGAGCCGATTGCCTACGTGGTGTGCTCGGGTAGCAAGACCTTGCGGGTCAATCACTATACCGACACCGTGCTGACCGTGCACGAAATGGCGTTTGTCAATGCGGACGCATTGCGCGAGATCTTTTCGTTCCTTCGCATGTTTGAGGGGGAATTTGACGAGATCGTTCTGTGCGATCTTGGCGTGTACCCCGAGGCGGATATGTTACTGAAGCATTACACGCACACCGTATACCACAGCATTCCCGACCTTGCCGCGCGCGTGCTGAACACCGAGCGGATGCTGTCCGCGCACGAATATCCCAATAAAGCAGGCGCGTTTACCGTTCGCGTCAACGACACTATGCCAAGCGTGGCAGGCACGTTCCGCGTGTGCTACGGCGGAGGGGAAGTGCGCGTGGAGCGACTTGCCGATGACGCGATAGCAGACGTAACGCTGCCCGAAACGGCACTGGTGCAGCTGCTTTACGGCTATCTGCCCTTGGATGCGCGCAGTCTTGCGTATCCGGACGGCGTAGAGGTGCAGGGGGATTGTGAAGACCTGCTCCGCGCTTTTCCGCGCAAGCCGGGCGGCATTTTTGAGCATTTCTGATTGTTTTTTTGAGCGATTCTGAACGCTTTTGAACGTGGAGGACAACCCTATTATGAGAAAATTTGATCTTGGCGGCACATGGCGCATGACGGGAAACGGCTATGACGTAGAGGGACAAGTGCCCGGCTCGGTGTATTCGTTTTTGCACGTGGATAATGCGCTTTTGCCCGATCCGCACGTAGCGGACAACGAGGATATTTATTTAGCAATTTCCGAGCACGACTATACCTTTTCGCGCACGTTTGATTGGTACGACGCGGGGACCCGCACAAGCTTGGTGTTTGAGGGACTGGATACGCTGTGC
>JAFNZX010000298.1 GCA_017382615.1 Clostridia bacterium
GAACATGGCACAAGTGTTGATGAGTTTAAAGGTGAAGTACAGTATTATTTGAAATTATTGCATTATGAAGTAGAGTATAGCTATTCTTGTGTAATTTTGCTACCTCATCAAGAAAATGATTGTCATATTGACATGGATGATGATTTACTTATCGAAAAACTGTCTTGTCTTTTCAAGGAGGAAAACAACGAATTCGATAACATATTCGGTTTGCTATACAATATGTTGCAAAAGCTGATATGTCAGTATTTGAACGGTCAAGATGATTGTTTTGACTATCTAAATTGCTCTGATAATATGAGCAAAGAATATTTGAAAAAAAGAATACTCCAGCTTTATATGTATTATACTGGAGAGAATGAATTCATTTTACAATTATTTTGCAACACATCGAAAAATGACGTATTTTGTATTGTTTGATTGTGTAACAGGGGACGGCTAGCGTGAAAACCAGCCCCGTGTATTGACAAGATTGCGCAAAAATAAAGCCCAAGTGAAATTGGGCACACAATCGTCTTAATCCCCTGCCCCCGCCGCTACGGCGGCGGGGCGGGCGGACAAGCCGATGCTGTTCCCTGCTTATTGCCCTACTCTAACAAATCTATACACACCAAGCCCCGAGGCGAGCATCCGCTCCCTCGGGCTGTTTTTATAGTATCCCCTTTCGTGTCGTCCTGAGCCCCCCCACTATGTGTCATCCTGAGCGAGAAAACATCCCGGTGCGGATGTTTTCGAGTCGAACTTTCAAAAATCTGCAACAGTTTGCTGATTTTTGAAAGTCAAAGCGCAAGGATTGCGCTTTGAGGATCTGGAAAACGGTTTACACACGTTCTTTCGGAAACACATAGGGTCAGTAAAAAATATTACTTTGGCTAAGCAGACATCTTGCAAACCCATCGCAGATCCCGCTGCGGCTCGCTTCGCGTGCACTTGCGCTTTTGCTCACTGCGATGCGCCTCTGGCGCATTCTCGTATCGCAAAAGTTCGACTCGGTCGCTCTGCGACCTCGCTCAGGATGACACAAAACAGGTGCGCGCGTCCGCCCCCCTATCAAAGATTACGCAGGCAGGATACATTGACCTTTCACATCGAAAAAAGTGAAAATGTACAAAATATTTTCCCGAAAACTATTGACAAATCACAAAAGCTATGGTATACTCTGTAAAGTGTTTTGCTTTACACAAGTTCATGCGAGAAAACGGAGTATGCCATGTTTGAAAAGAACCTGAATATTGCGTATCTGCTGGACTTTTACGGCGACGTGCTGCCCGAGAGAAAGCGCACCGTGATGGAGTACTACTATCAGGACGACCTTTCCCTTGCCGAAATTGCCGAGGAGATCGGTATTTCCAGGCAGGGTGTGCGCGACATGATCAAGAAAAGCGAGGAGGAGCTGTTCTTCTACGAAGAAAAATTGCACCTTGCCGAGCGTTTTTCCCAAGCAAAACAGCATGCGGACAGAGCCCTTGCCCTTTGCAAGGAGCAAAATGCTTCCCCCGAGCTTGTGGAAAGCATTGAGCGGCTGCTTGAGTCCGTACAGTAAACACCGGAGGTTGTAATATGTTTGAAAGCTTAGGCGAAAAACTGAGCAATGCCTTCAAGAAATTCAAAAACAAGGGAAAATTGACCGAAGCCGACGTCAAAGCGGGCATGCGCGAGGTAAAGCTTGCACTGCTTGAGGCTGACGTAAACTTCAAAGTGGTCAAAGCCTTTATCAATACCGTATCCGAGCGTGCCGTGGGTACAGAGGTCATGGAAGCCCTCAACCCCGGTCAGCAGATCGTCAAGATCGTCAACGAGGAGCTCACGGCTCTGATGGGCGGCTCGCAAGCCAAGCTCACCATTGCCCCCAAGCCTCCCACAGTCATCATGATGGTCGGTTTGCAGGGTGCGGGTAAAACCACCCATGCAGGTAAGCTTGCGCTGATGTACAAAAAGCAAGGCAAGCGTCCCCTTTTGGTCGCGTGTGACGTCTACCGTCCCGCAGCGATCAAGCAGCTGGAGGTCGTTGGTGCGCAGATTGACGTGCCCGTATTCCAGATGGGCGATAAGGAATCCCCTGTTAAGATTGCCAAGGAAGGTATCAAGCTCGCAATGCAAAAGGGCTACGACATGGTGTTTGTGGACACCGCGGGCCGTTTGCAGATCGATGAAAAGCTCATGGCAGAGCTGCAGGATATCAAGGCTGCAGTCACCCCTGCAGAGATCCTTTTGACGGTTGACGCCATGATCGGTCAGGAATCGGTCAACGTGGCTGACACCTTTAACAAGATGCTCGACATCACGGGCGTCATTCTCACCAAGCTGGACGGCGACACCAGAGGCGGTGCGGCACTTTCCATCCGCTACGTCACGGGCAAGCCTATTAAGTTTATCGGTATTGGCGAGAAGATGGACGCACTCGAGCCCTTCTACCCCGACAGAATGGCAAGCAGAATTCTCGGTATGGGCGACGTGCTGACCTTAATCGAAAAGGCGCAGCAGCAGTTCGACGAGAAAAAGGCTTTGGAAATGGAGCAAAAGCTGCGCTCGCAGACCTTCACCCTCGACGACTACCTCGAGCAATTTGATCAGCTCAAGAACATGGGCGACTTAAATCAGCTCGCAGGCATGATCCCCGGCATGAAGCCCGGTCAGCTCAAGGACGCCAAGGTGGACGAAAAGCTGCTGGCAAGACAAGAGGCGATCATCCTCTCCATGACCAAGAAGGAGCGCGCAAAGCCCGAGCTGCTCAACGCATCGCGCAAGATCCGCATTGCAAAAGGCAGCGGCACCACGGTTGAGGACGTCAACCGCCTGCTCAAGCAGTTTGAGCAGATTCGTAAGCTCATGAAGCAGTTCAGCGATATGGGCAAAACAAAAAAAGGCAGAAAGGCCTTAGGTAAGATGAACATTCCGTTCTAAATCAATCGGAATTCATAAAATAAAAAATATATATTTAAAATTTGGAGGAATTTTACCATGGTAAAGATCAGACTGAGAAGAATGGGCGCAAAGAAGGCTCCCTTCTACCGCGTAGTTGTTTCCGATAGCCGCAGCCCCAGAGATGGCCGCTTCATCGAAGAAATCGGTTACTACAACCCCATGACCGCTCCCGAGGAGATCAAGATCGACGCTGAGAAGGCTCAGAAGTGGATCGCTAACGGCGCACAGCCCACCGAAACCGTAAAGGTTCTGCTCAAGAAGACCGGTATCACCGAGTAATCCGGGGCGAGGTTTAGCATGACGGATTTGAAGACCACCTTGCGTGACATTGCAGCCGCCATCGTGGATCACCCCGATGACGTAAACGTCGTCAGCGAGGAAACTGAGACAACCATTACCCTGACCTTGCGTGTACATCCCGACGATATGGGCATGGTCATCGGCAGACAGGGTCGCATTGCAAAGGCGATCCGTACCGTGATCAAGGCAGCATCCGCGGGTATTGACAAGAGAGTCAACGTTGACATCAGATGATGAAAAAAGAACGGCACACAGCGTGCCGTTCTTTTTTCATCATCTGATGTCAGTGAAATTTGTCCTGCAAATAAAAATAGCCAACCCGATAGCACATTCCTTGCAGGACAAGTGAAATACGCCTGCGGCGTGTGAAATATTTGCCGTCGGCAAATGTGAAATGTTCGCTGCGCGAACGTGTAGAGAGTAATTTGGCTTAGCCTCAACAACTCTCTCACATTCGCGCAGCGAATATTTCACGCGCGACAGCGCATTTCACACGCCATGGGCGTATTTCACTTGCTCGTAAAGCAAATTTCACTGTAAAAAGCATTATTTATAATAAGTTGTCGCAGGCGGACGACCGATGGTCGCCCCTACGATCGCTTGGGATTTGGGACAACATAACCCCAATCCAACATGTAGGGGCGACCATTGGTCGTCTGCCTGCGCGAAAAATTTCGATGCGCGAACGTGAAATGCTTTTGCGCCTGCGTCAACAACTCTCTCACATTCGCGCAGCGAA
>JAFNZX010000007.1 GCA_017382615.1 Clostridia bacterium
GCTGACGGCACCTGCTATAATGACAATAGATATGAAAACAAGATGGAAGCACTTGGAAAAAATATATTTTATGAGAATGTGGCGGAGATTGACGCAGGAGCTTTTCAAGAAAGCCTGAAAGAGAACTTAGAGGCACAAAACTATGTCAATAAAGGGGATACGGATTGCACGTATATCAGAAAACGATTCCGTGCAACGGAAAAAACATATTCTACGTTGACTTTGAAAATCAGAGTTCATTTTCAGGAGTATGAAAATATCGTTTGGGATGCAGCGGTAGTAAAGCTTCCCGGAAAGCAGGATACGTATTACGTGGAGTATTGTCTGGCTTGCGTGGATGAGGATCAACAGGATTTTGACTACGATATAGTGTATATTCCTCTGGATGACGTGATCGGTGATGCGGTGTCAACCGTATCCTACGATAAGCTTGACTGATCGGGAGGAACCTTTCATTGCATCGGGTGTTTTTACGCCCGATGCATTTTTTGTCTTGAAATAGCATGTGCAATGTGCTATAATAAAAGAAATTCCATGAAAGATACCGGATAGGAGAATTGATATGAACTTCACCGAAATCGCACAAACCCGTCAATCCTGCCGCAGCTATGACGCGAGCAGAGAAGTAGAACAGGAAAAATTGAACGCCATACTGGAAAGTGCGCGCCTTGCCCCATCGGCTTGCAACGCGCAGCCCTATAAGATCACGGTCTGCCGCGGTGCGGCTGCGCAAAAGGTTGCAGGGGCGGTGCAGGGCATGGGCATGAACAAGTTTGCGTCCGACGCACCCGTGCTGCTGGTGCTTTCCGAGCAGCCTTATAACGCCACCGCTGCCCTTGGCGCAAAGGTCAAGAAAAACGACTATCGTTCCATCGATATCGGTATTATGACCGCATATCTGACCGCCGAGGCTACCGCGCAAGGACTTTCTACCTGCATTCTCGGCTGGTTGGACGATGCCGCCATCCGCAAGATCTGCGATCTTGACGCGCCCGTGCGCTTGGTCGTTACACTCGGCTATGCCAAGGCGGACGACAAGCTGCGCCAAAAGAAGCGCAAGGATATGACCGAGCTGGTTGCATACGTAGAGTGAAGACAATGAGAGTAGAACAAATTATCGCAACCCCCGACGAGATCGAGCTGTATATTCCCGAGCTGCCCTTGGTATCCAAGGTGTACGCTGAGTGGGGACTATAAAAAGATCTGCCACGCTATCCGTGCATGGGGAACGGATGAATGGCAGACGTGGATAGACGAAGCAAGGGCATATATCGGCGCCGAGCGATACGACAGCCTGCTTGCACCCACAATGCCCGATACCTTGGCGAATTTGGAGAATTGGAAGAGATGACCCGAGCAAATTGGCAATATCGGGCTTGATCAAGTATCAACTATGCTATGCGAACTATAAAAAGAAGGTCAAAAACAGACTTGTTCCGTTTATATGGTAAAAAGAAAGGGAGATCTCCACTTGTTGATCTCCCTTTTTGATATTCTTATTCAAATAATTTTGCGGTGGTCTTCATTTTCTCAATGACCGGCACGTCGAAGGGGCAACGGCTTTCGCAAGCACCGCAACCAAGGCAATCGTCTGCATGGGCGTCCAGGTTCATGTAATGCTCCTTGACCGACGCGGGCACGTCCTCCTGCATGGTGGCAAGGTCGTAGAGCTTATTGACCATGGCAATATCGATATTGACAGGGCAGGGCTTGCAATGTCCGCAATAGGTGCACTGACCGCTGTACGCGTGTCTGGGCGCGTTTGCAAGCACGGTGGCATAGTCC
>JAFNZX010000299.1 GCA_017382615.1 Clostridia bacterium
AAGAGCAGGACGAAAAAAGCCACCGTTGCCGGTGGCTTCTTTCAAATTTGCCGTTATTCCCGCAGCCTCATGTCGGCTCTATTTTATTCGGGCGCATATAGAATACGCCCCTACGGATCAATTATGTATCTGTCTTGTATAGCTTGCCTCGTCTGCCACGTAGCTCTCGTAAGCAGCCACGATGATGTCAATGATCTCATCGGGCGTGCGGCGGGTGGTGTCCACGATCAGGTCAAAGTTGTTGAAATCGTAGTAGTCCACGCCGTAGATCTGCATGAATCTCGCCTGCTCTACCTGGCTGCGCTCGATCAGCTTATCGCAAGCCTCCTTTTCGTCGGCATAAAACTCCTCGCAACCGCGCTGGTTGAGCATGACGCGTCTTGCCGCCTCGCAGGGCTCGATGGTCAAAAAGATCTTGAACGACTTCTCTGCAAAGTGCCAAGCCATGCGCGAATCAAAGATCAGCTTGTCCTGCGCGCGCTCAATAGAAAGCTGCTTGACCGCATCGTCAATGACGTAATCCAAGGAAGGGTCCTCGCGCAATCTCTTGTTGAGCTCCAGCGTGGTAATGCCCATTTTTCTGGCGACCTCGCGCTGAAATGCGCCCGTGCTGTAGATTTCAAATCCGTATCTGTCCTTGAGCAGATTGCAAATGGTGGACTTGCCGCTGCCAAGCTTGCCTGTAATGGAAATTAACATAGTATGTATGCCTCCGAATTTATTTTTACAATATTATATTTTTCTGAGCTTTGCGTAGGTTGCCATGAGCTTCTTTGTGCCAACCTTATCAAACATGACCTCGTAGAGCACGTCCGCACCCATATTCTTGACCGACAAAATCTCGCCCTCGCCAAAGGTCATATGGCGCACGCGGTCACCGGGTGCAAGCACTTCCCTCTTGCCTCCCTGTGCCGCTGCTGCGGGTGTGGGCGTGGGCTGCGGCTTGCGCACGGTGTAGTTGCCTGCAGGGCTTGTTTGCCGTGCGGTCGCAGGTGCTTTGTTCTGCGATTCGGAATAGTAGGTTTTGAAAACGGGCTGCTGGCTGTAGGGATTGCGTGCCTGCGGCTCCTCGTACTTTTCAATAAGCGCCGAGGGGATCTCGGACACGAATCTTGAAAGAGGGTTATACGTCGTGCGACCGTACAAAAGGCGCGACTTGGTGTGATAGATATAGATCTTTTTCTTGGCGCGCGTCAGTGCCACGTAGGCAAGTCTGCGCTCCTCCTCCATCTCGTCCGTGCCTGCGGTGATGGTCTGCATCCCCGGGAACAAGCCGTCCTCCATACCGGGCAGGAACACGATGGGGAATTCCAAGCCCTTTGCGCTGTGCACGGTCATCATGACCACGGCATCCGCGCTTTCGTCGTATCTGTCCACGTCGGCAACCAGCGCGTTTTCCTCCAAAAAGCCTGTCAAAGTAGGCTCTGTATCCTCCTCGGTACGAGATTCGTACTCGACCATAGCCGACTTAAACTCGTTCAAGTTGTCAAGTCTGTCCTTTTCCTGCTCACCGCCGTCGATCAGCATCTGGCGGTAACCCGTGCGGTCGGCAACCTGATCAAACAGCTCGCCCAGCGGCATCTTTCCCACAAGCGCGGTCAGCTCGTTAATCACAGCCGTGAAATTCATCAAAGCCACCGCCGAGCGCGAAAGCGCGGCATAGCGGTTAGCGTTTTGCATAACCTCAAACATGGAGCAGCCCTGCTCTTCGGCGATTGCCTCCACTGCCTCCAGGGTGCGGTCACCGATCTTGCGTCTTGGCTCGTTGATCACGCGCAAAAGCCTTTCACGGTCGTTATGGTTGACCAAAAGCTGCAGGTACGCCACGATATCACGGATTTCCTTGCGGTCCGAGAAACGCACGCCGCCCAAAATTCTGTAAGGCAGCGCACTCTTTGCAAAGGCACGCTCAATGCTGCTTGCCTGCGCGTTGGTACGGTACAAAACGGCAAAATCGCGGTAATGGTATTCCCCTGCAGCCACGGCACGGTTGACCACGGAGATGATCTCTCTTGCCTCAAAATCCTGCGTTTCCAGCTGCTTTAAATAAATTTTATCGCCCTTATCGCCCGCCGTCCACAGCGTTTTGCCCTTTCTGCCCGAGTTGTGCGATATGACCTCGTTTGCCGCATCCAGAATGGTCTGCGTGGAACGGTAATTCTGCTCCAGCTTGATCACGGTTGCGTTATCATAAACGCGGTCAAAATTCAGAATATTCTCAATGGTCGCGCCGCGGAAACGGTAGATACTCTGGTCGTCGTCACCCACCACCATGACGTTGCGGTAGCCGCCGGAAAGCAGCTGCGTCAGCATAAACTGCGCGGTATTGGTATCCTGGTACTCGTCCACGCAAACGTACAAAAATCTGCGCTGGTAAGAAAGGCGCACGTCCTCGTGCTCGCGCAAGAGCGTGACGGTATTCATGATAATATCGTCAAAGTCCATGGCGTTGGAGGCACGCAGCGTGTCCTGATATTTCTTATAGATCTTGGCAATGCGCGAGCCGCGGAAATCATTGCCCATGAGCAGCTCAAAGGTTTCGGGGCTTTGCAGCTTTTCCTTGGCTGCGCTGATGGCAGCGATCACGCTCTTGATGGGAAATTGCTTATCGTCTACGTTACACGCCTTCATGGCAGAGCCGACAGCCTTTTTGGTGTCGTCCGCATCGTAGATGGTAAATTCCTTCTGATACCCCAATCTCTCCCCGTAAATGCGCAGGATGCGCAGGCAGATTGAGTGGAAGGTGCCTGCCCAGATGTCCTTTGCCACGTCGGGATCGTCAAAGGTGCGGCTAAGACGCTCCTTCATTTCATTTGCCGCCTTATTGGTAAAGGTAAAGGTCAAAATTCTGTAGGGCGGGCAGGGCTGCTCGGCAAGCTCGGTTAAAATCTCTCCAATCTGCTCTGCGGGCAAATTGATCGCCTGCTCAAGACTTTCTATGTATTCCTCATCCACACCGCCCGGCACGCGATCCGTCATGTACGCATCCCCAAAGCGAATGATATGCGCAATTCTCTTGACAAGCACGGTGGTCTTACCGCTTCCTGCGCCCGCCAACACCAAAAGAGGCCCGTTGACTGTGTAGATCGCCTTGCGCTGCATGCCGTTCAGGCTTTGATAATACTTATCAAACAGTGCCCTTTTGGCTCTTTGAAATCTATCGTAATTATGCTGCATATTTTCCTTTCACAGCTTCTGCCGCACTTACGTGCGGCAGAAGCATTCAGACTTTTCCGATTAGTTCTTCTTGTTCTGATTGTTGTTCTGGTTCTGGTTCTGATTGTTATTCTGATTCTGATTCTGATTGTTGTTCTGGTTCTTATTCTGATTCTGGTTCTGATTCTGCATACTGTAATTCTCCTGTTTTTTCATTTTTCCCCTTTTCATGGGGTCAAGGACAGTATGCACAGTTCCCGCGACTTTTATTCAGTCTGTGCTTCGTAAGTGATACCTGACAGCATATAACGGTTGCTCAGCTGCTCCATGATATCGTTGTTCTTCTCGGAGAACACCACCACGAGCACCACGCCAAGGAACAGGTCAATCACCCACCAAAGCGATGCCAGCACGCGATACCAGTCGCCTCCCATGCCACTGAACGGCAGCATAACGGTATAGGCAACGCTGCCCAGCGCGCAAATCACGGTCATGATCAGCACGGGCCAAAGTCCGCGGATCAGCTGCTTATGAATGGCATTCATGCGCCCATAGGTCTGCATATCCACGTGCTTTACCTCATACCCCGTATGCAAGCGAATGACGTCGCGCAGACATCCAAGCACGCCAAGCACACTGAGCACAAACAGCACAGCTCCAATGGCACTCAATACAATGGAAACAATGTGTGCATTGGTCGCTTCAGCACCGTTAAGTGCAGCTTGAGCGGTATATTCCTCAATTTTAAAATAGCGGATCTGCCAAAACCACTCCACCGCACTCTGCAGTGCGTAGGCAGCCAGCACAGCCACGCTTGCCTTCCAGGTAGGGGCATAATGCCGCAGTGCCAGCACGCCTGCCGCAAGACAAAACGCACACAGCACGTCAGGCAGAATATTGACCCCATCCATGGGAAGATCCAACGACAGCATCATGCCAAGCAGCAAAAAGAACGAGCCGAGCTTGTATCTCCTTGCCACAAACAGATCCTTGTTTGGATAAACGTCGCGCATATACTGCGCGTGCAAAGCGTCCACAAATTCACGGTCACGCAGCACGCCAACATAGTAGCGCAGCGCAAGCAGCAGCCACACAATACCGATTACTGCGCCAAGCAGCACGGCAGCTACGCGGAACATCCACACGTAAACGTACAGATTGATGGCTTTGTCCGAATGCTCGGTCAGCACCGAGAACTCGGGCAGCACGTTGAGCGTCACCTTAAGCACGGCAAACACCGCTGTCATAAAGGAAAAGCTCTCTGTCGCGGTCACGGCGGTATTGCCGTCAAATTCGGATTTTCTCTTGATGATAAGTGACCACAGCTTGGCAGCCGCAGTGGGGCGGAACACGCTCTTCCCTACGCCGACGCGAGAGCCTGCATAGATCAAGCCCTCAAACAGGTGGCTGTACGCGGGCAGCAGCGTCATCAGCTCCAGCACGCCAAATACAAAATTGCCAAGCAGCATGGTAGTGGGACGGTCAGTAGAATTGACCAAGCCAAACAGCACCACCACGAACGCAAGACGCGCGGCACTGATGGCTACCATGCGATGAAAGCGCTTTGCGCTCTCCTCAAAGTGATGATTGAGATAGGAGAGCGAGGAAAGCCCCATCGACAGCATCATATAACCGATAACGTCGGGCAGCAGGTCAAACACCGCAATATCGGGATTAAACAAGAACAAAGGCGACAGCGCGATGAGCAAAAAGCCCATGCGCTTTCTCGGGCGGATCTGCATACGTATTCCCTCTCCTTTCTTGGTAAATCAAATTATTTTTTCTTTTTCTTGTGTTTATTTTGGTTTCTTTTCTCACGCGCAGCCGCTTCCTTCTCTCTGGCAAGTCTGTCGCGCTCGTCCATTTTCTCGCGCATTTCATTGACAAATGCAAATTTGGAGGGCTTGCGCTCCATGTCCTCATCCCCCTCCGGGCAAATGTACATATAGCAAGTAAACAAATTGACCAGCTGAAAGATCGCCCATACAAACTGCAAGAGAAACGCAATCAGCGACAAGAGCTGCAGACCCATGCCCGCAAGCTCCAGCGCAATTGCCACGACAAAGGTGCTAACCTGCACGCCCACAAGCCAAAGCCCCCAATCTGCCCTTTTTGCAATAGCGGGCAACTCCAGCTCAGACGCAAAGCCGCGCAGCTCCTTTAAAAACACGAAATGGAAGCAAAGGATCAAAGCACTTTCCAGCATGCTGACAACAGCACTGACAGTAGTACCAAAGATCGGCAGCTCGGGTGCTGCCGCGCCAAGATAAGGCAACAGCCCCATCACGCTGCCCGCCACGTGATAAAGGCAGCATACGCCAAGCGGGATCAGCCACCATGCCGCCCGCATAAAAGCAGGACGGTAGTCCTTGAGCTTACCCAGCGCCCACGCAATGCCTGCGTATCCAATGACGTGCAGATACGAAAGCGGCACGAAAAATGCTAAAAAATATGCTAAAAACAGTATTCCGAATCCCATAGTGATTGCTTATTTGCCCATGCCGCAGCAGTTCTTGTACTTTTTACCCGAACCGCAGGGGCAAGGATCGTTTCTGCCCACCTTGGGTGCTTCACGGCGCACAACGCTAATCTTCTTAAAGGTCTTTTTTCCTTGTCCCTCAAAGCCATCCTGCAGGGGTGTCGCAACCTGCACGCGCTGCACCTCCTCGCGTCTGGGAATGACGGAAAGAATGGTGCGCACCGTCTTTTCTCTGATCTCGCAGATCATGGCGTCAAACGCGTCACCGCCCACGATACGGTACTCCGTAACGGGGTCTCTCTGCGCGTATGCCTGCAAGCCAATGCTGCTCTTGAGATCATCCATCGCGTCAATGTGCTCCATCCACGCAGTATCTACAATGCGCAAAAGCACTGCGCGCTCAACCTCGCGGAATTCGACATCGCCAAACAGCTCTTCCTTTTCGTTATACTTCTGCTCTGCCTTATCCATCAAATACTGCTCCAGTGCCTTTTTGGTCAGCTTAGAGAGCTCCTTTTCGGTATAATGGAAGTCGGTCTCATCGCAAAGGAAGCCCATGTATACACTGCGAAGTCCCTCCAGATTCCAGGTCTCAGGTCCTTCGTCACCGGTATACGCCGCAACGTTTTCTTTAATCGATTCACCGATCATGTGCAGGATCTTCAGCGAGATATCCGTATCCTCCAGCACCTCCTGGCGCTGCTTGTAAATGATGTTTCTCTGCTGATTCATGACGTCGTCGTAAGACAGCACGTACTTTCTGCGCTTGAAGTTCTGATCCTCAATTCTCTGCTGTGCGGACTGAATGCTGCCCGACAGGATCTTTGCGTCAATGGGAGTATCGTCGGTCATACCGATGCGCTCTACCATGCCCGCAATCTTTTCCGAGCCGAACAGACGCATCAGATCGTCCTCCAAGGACAGGAAGAATCTGGACTCGCCGGGGTCCCCCTGTCTGCCCGAGCGTCCGCGCAGCTGATTGTCAATTCGACGGCTCTCGTGTCGCTCCGTGCCCACGATGAAAAGTCCTCCCGCATCCCTGACCATTTGTGCCTCGGGTGCGATCTGCTCCTTGAACTGCTCGTACAGCTCGGCATACTGCGCTCTGACACCGAGAACAGCAGGATCGTCGGTCAGCGAGGTGCCGTTTGCCTGCGCAATCAACGCCTCATCCACGCCCTGCGCACGCAGCTCAGACTTTGCCATGAATTCGGGGTTGCCGCCCAGCATAATATCCGTACCACGACCTGCCATGTTGGTGGAAATGGTGACTGCACCGTACTTACCCGCCTGTGCAACGATCTCCGCCTCGCGATCATGATACTTTGCGTTGAGCACGTGGTGCGGGATCTTTTCTTTTCTCAGCCTTGCCGAGAGCATTTCGGACTTTTCAACCGAAACCGTACCCACCAGCACGGGCTGTCCCTTGGCGTAGCACGCCTTGATCTGCTCGATAATGGCTCTGTACTTGCCCTCCACGTTCTTGTAGACCACGTCGCTGTGATCCACACGGATCATGGGCATGTTGGTGGGGATCTCAATGACGTCCAGGGCGTAAATTTCTCTGAATTCCTCCTCCTCGGTCAAAGCAGTACCCGTCATGCCCGAAAGCTTGCCGTACATACGGAAATAGTTCTGGAAGGTAATGGTTGCCAAGGTCTTGTTTTCCTTTTCGATTACAACGCCTTCCTTTGCCTCAATTGCCTGGTGCAAGCCGTCCGAGTAGCGTCTGCCGTACATCAAACGACCCGTAAAGGTATCTACAATGATAACGCCCTTTTCGTTGACGATATAATCCTGGTCGCGGTGCATACAGCCGTGCGCGCGAATTGCCTGGTTGACGTGATGCGCAATGGTGGCGTTTTCCTGGTCGGAGTAATTTTCAAGACCGAAGAAACGCTCTGCCTTTTTCGCACCTCTGGGGGTCAGAATGGCATTGTTTGCCTTTTCGTCCACAATATAGTCTGCCTCAATATCATCGTGCTGCTCCTTGGAGTCCAGCTCCTTGACCACGTGCTTGGTCAGCATCAGCACAAAGGCATTTGCCTTTTCATAAAGGTCCGTAGGCTTGTCTCCCGCACCGGAAATAATCAAAGGTGTACGCGCTTCGTCAATGAGGATGGAGTCCACCTCGTCCACAATGGCAAACGCGTGACCGCGCTGCACCATGTGCGACTTATAGACCACCATGTTATCACGCAGATAGTCAAATCCGAACTCATTGTTCGTACCGTAGGTAATATCCGCAGCATACGCCTCTCTCTTTTGTGCGTTGGATCTGTCGTGCACTACAAGGCCGGTGGTCAATCCCATAAAGCCGTACACGCGGCTCATTTCCTCGCAGCCGTAGCGAGCCAGGTAGTCGTTGACCGTAACAATATGCACGCCCTTGCCTGCAAGCGCGTTGAGGTATGCCGGCAGGG
>JAFNZX010000300.1 GCA_017382615.1 Clostridia bacterium
AGATCGAGCCGCAGATTTTCTATTACCTGTGCGACAAGCTGGGCATGATCGTGTTTCAGGACATGGTCAACAGCGGCGATTACAGCTTTCTTGTGGACACCGCGCTGCCTACGATCGGCTTGAAGCGCGGCATTACCCATAAGGCGACCAAGCGCCGCAAGCAAGCGTTTTTACAGGACAGCGCAGATACCGTAAACCTGCTTTACAACCACCCCAGCGTGTGCTATTACACCATTTTCAACGAGGGATGGGGACAGTTTGAAGCGGATGAAACCTACGTCGTGCTCAAGGCACTTGACCCCTCTCGCGTGTGGGACACCACCTCGGGCTGGTTTTGGGAGACGGGGAGCGACGTGCAGAGTGAGCACATTTATTTCAAGAAAATCAACATCAAGCCATGGGGGGAGTGCCCCGTGGTGCTCTCCGAGTTCGGCGGTTACGCTTGCCGCGTGGAAGGGCATATCTTCAACCCCGACAACAACTACGGATATTCCACTTACCCCACCCCCGAGGCGTGGCAGACGGCAACCGAGGCACTATACCGCGAGCAGATCATGCCCGCGATTAAGCAAAGCGGTCTTTGCGCAGCCGTGCTGACGCAGATTTCGGACGTGGAGGACGAAACCAACGGTCTTGTGACCTACGACAGACAAGTGGAAAAGGCAAACGCGCAGGCAATGGCTGCGCTTGCCGAAGAATTATATACCTGCTACCAACAAGCAGCAGAGAATTGAGGTCTTTTATGGAAAACAAAATGGCTTTACCGTCACAAGAGCAAAAGCAGCTGCAAGCACTTGCTTCCAACTGGGTCTGTCCCGAATTTAAGGTATCGGGCGCGTTTGGCTCGCACATGGTGCTGCAGCGCGAGCGACCCATTCGCATCTGGGGCTTTTCGGATACACCGGGTTCAACCGTCACGGGCGAATTTATGGGCGAGCGCGTCAGCGCAACCGTAACCGAGCAGGGAACGTGGACCTTGCGCTTTGTACCGCACAGCGCGGTATGGGAGGGCAAGCTCATGAGCATTTACGACGACCGCGGACACAGCGCAGTGCTAAAGGACGTGCTGGTGGGCGACGTGTGGCTGATCGGCGGTCAGTCCAATGCCGAGCATAATCTCTCCTCCTGCCTTGATTGGGCACCCGAGCAATGGTATGATAAGGACGAGCCGCTGCGCCTGTTTGCACAGACGCGCCAGTATGCCTTTGAGCATCAGGACAAGTGCGGTGAGCCGCAGCCCGACGTCATCAATCCCGATTGGAGCTGGAAGCTGCCGCTGGAGGATGCGGCGCGCGAGTTTTCCGCAATCGGCTGGTTCTTTGGCAAGGAGCTTTTGCGCTATATCGACGCCCCCGTAGGACTTATCATGATGGCAGCGGGCGGTGCTTGCATTCGTGAGCTGATGCCCGCAGAGCTTGCATCCGAGCTTGGTTATACCACGACGGTGGCAGTACCTCTCGGCGGTTTTTATAATTCGCTCATTCACCCCTTCGTGCCGCTGCAGTTTAAGGGACAGATCTTTTTCCAAGGCGAGAGTGAGGGCTGCTTCCCGGATCGTGCACCCTTGTACGACAAGGAGCTTGCCGCGCTGGTTGCCGACGAGCGCGCACGCTTTGGACAGGAGTTCCCGTTCTATAACGTGCAGCTTTCCGACTACCGTGACGAGTGCGCTACCTATTTCCCCGCACTTGATACCGTGCGCGTCAAGCAGCTGGATGCGCTTGCCACGATCCCTAACTACATGCTGACCCCCGCCATGGATCTCGGTGCGCCCGATGATCATCCCGATTTTGCGCATTCTCCCCGTAAATACGAGCTTGCCATGCGTATCGCCAAGTTAGCTCTTGCGCGTGAGTACCGCATTGGCGGAGAGTACGAGGCGCGCGCACCCAAGCCCACCACCGCGCAGAAATCGGCGGACGGCAAGCAGATCACGGTGTGCTTTACCGACATTGGCGACGGACTTTGCGTGCTGGGTCAGTCACCGCGCGACAGCATCGGTGCCGAAGTCAAGGGCTTTCGCGTAGGTCCCAAGGGTGCAGACCTGCCCGCACGTGCAGTCATTGAAACACGCGGCTGTGTTACCGTGGACGTGCCCGAGGGCGCGGACCCAAGCGTCGTGTCCTACGCCTACTCCATCCGCGCATCGATCGAATACGCCGACCTGCGAAACGGCAATAACCTGCCTGCGTTTGCGTTTTGCATCGGGGTGGGGAATTAAACGATATAC
>JAFNZX010000301.1 GCA_017382615.1 Clostridia bacterium
AGGATCAAACTCTCGTATAAATGTATTTAACCGATCCGAAGGATCGTGTAAAATCGTTACTCGAGCTTATTTGCTATTAGATTTATTTTTCCTAATATTTAATTTAGTTGAGTTTTGTACTCTTCAAAGAATTTTTCGAGATTCGTATTTTCGCACTTACATTTGCTTTGTACTTCTCTCTGTTATTCAATTGTCAAGGACCAATGTCTTTCGCTGCCTTCCAGCAGCTCACCGTCGTTTTCCGCGACAGCCTGATTATTATATCACAGTGTTTTTCGTTTGTCAATAGGTTTTTTAAAAGTTTTTTAGATTTTTTTCAACTTTTTTCTATCGACTCTCGCTTCACACTCTGCGATACCGTCGCCCTCGCGACCTTGAATATTCTACCACTATTCTTCACTTTTGTCAAGTGTGAGTTTTGACAAAGTGTATAGCTTTTATACATCCGATTTGTATATAATGCACAACCATCATGCAATCTTTGCCATTCATAAAGCCGGGCGTTTTCTTCCACAATAACAACAATACAAGAAACGGAGCAAAAAATATGCTGACTCTTTTGATCCGCACCGTTCTGACTTACTTTTTTTTGATCTTTGTAATGCGACTGATGGGAAAACGGCAACTTGGAGAGCTTGAAATGAACGACCTTGTCATCACTCTTTTGCTCTCGGAAATTGCTACCGTTGCACTGGTTGATCCCTCCAAGTCTATTCTGCACGCCGTTATCCCCGTTATCACGCTCGCTGTCTTAGAAGTGCTTACGTCCTATCTTTCTCTCAAATTCCCCAAATTCAAAAATGTTCTTTCACCGACCCCCGCAATCGTGATACACAACGGAACAATTGACCGCCGGCAAATGCAAAAGGCGCGCCTGTCTCTTGACGAGCTGATGTGCGAGCTGCGGCAAAAAGAGATTTCCGACGTTGGTCAGGTGCAATACGCCATTATGGAAAGCAGCGGAAAAATCAGCGTCATCAAAAAAGCATCCGATTCCCCTCCTACCTCTGCCCAACTCGGTATACAATCCACGGAAACCGGCATGATGCGCACGGTTTTTTGCGACGGCATATATGCAGACAAAACCTTGCGCGCACTCGGGCGTGACCGCAATTGGGTCAACAAGCAGATAAAGGCGCGGGGATTGACCCGCGATACGGTTTTTTTCGTTATGGCAGACGACGCAGGAAACGTGCGCATACAAGAAAAATAACGACCGCACGCAGTCGTTATTTCTACATTTATTATATTATATACTCATGCCAGAAGGTCAATCAGCTCATCAAGATGATCTATGAGCGGACAACCACACGCCGACAGCTGTTCACGGCTCTGATGCCCACCGCAGTAAAGCACGCAATCTGCTCCAACCGCCTGCGCAACCTCCCAGTCGTGCACCGAGTCACCCACAAACAGTGCTTTTGCATCAGGATGCGCCTCTCTCCACGCCCTTGCGGTACCAATTTTGCCTCCTGCGTGAATGTTGTCCAAGCCCCACACCTCAGCAAACCGTTCTCCCATTCCAAGGTCGCGCAGTTGCCCCCGGAGCATTTCAATTTCCGTAGCCGACAGCAGCGTTTGCGTATAGCCGAGCGCTGCCAGTGTTTGCAGCGTCCGCTCCGCCCCCGGGGTCAGTGTACTGTATTTGTAATTCTCCATATAAAGAGCCACCCATTCCGGAGCAAGCACCGCATAATAGTCCTCTTTTTCAAAGTCAAAGCCAAGCTTTGCATAATACTCTATAATAGGAAAGCAAAAGAGCGCGCGATACTGCTCCACACTATCAATCGTGGAAAGGCCTCTGCGCGCAAGCATATCATTGACCGCATCAATCCCTGCGCGAATATCATCCAACAGCGTGCCATTGAAATCCCATACAATATCCGTATATTTCATATTTTTCTCCAAAAGCAGCCCGTTGCGCATAGCGCAACGGGCTTGGTGTTTATCAGTTTGTGGGAATGTCGTAACCGTACTCGGTCAGCCAATTGATGTAGATGGTGTAGGGAGAATGACCCTTGGTCAGGTCGTCGTTAGAGGGATCTTCGTCACCATTGAGTTCTTCAGCTGCATCGGGATCGTAAGCAGGATTATTAGCCTTCTTGATCCATGCATTATCTCTGGTGCCTTCCTTAAGCTCATCCTTAAGTGCCGTGATCAGATCCTCAAGCTCGTTAAGGTTGGTGCATGCATCCAGTCTTGCCTGGATATCTGCGCTCTTGAGCGTCATCAGCTCAATCATACCCTTAGCCTGGTAATCGGGATCATCCTTGGGCTTGACACCGGCGTATACGCCGTCACAGTCCAAACCATTCTCATCGCCATCCAGCATGGTGTTGAAATCAAAACCAAGCAGGGGGTCGATCAAAGATTCGTTATTCTGCTCTCTTGCGCCTTCCCACGCGTCAGCTCTCTTGCCCTCGCCGGGATGTGCCATGAATACGTTACCGGTCTTCTCCAGCGTCATCTGGTAGTTGTTATTAAGCATGGTCAGCACGCTGCCCTCGCTGGGCTCGCTGATCTCGTAGTTCTTACCCTCAACGCCGTACTGAAGCAGGTTACGAATGGTGGAGTTGGTATTGAGATAGGTAATGATATCCATGGATCTGCCTACTGCAAAGTGAGAGAATGCGCTGACTGCAAACATGTTGCCGTACAGCTCGTTCTCGGTTGCCTCGGGATACTCAGCAATAATTGCATAGTAGGTTCTGCCGTTGTAGGTGCAGTAGCCGTTCTTTTCCATATCCTTCTTAAAGGTGGAATCGCCCTTGACAAAGTCAACAGCGGCAAGCTGGCCCTCTGCTGCTTCGCCGTAGTAGCCTTCCCACTCGAAGTTCTTCAGCTCGCGCAGAATATCCAGATAGTCAGTCTTGGTAAACAGGTTGCTGAACTGCAGGCGGATGCTTCCGCGGTTACGGTTTGCAGCACCGCCGTAAACGGTACCGAACATGGAGAAGGTCTTGCCGTCCTTATCGAAGTAATAATCGTACAGCTTAACGGGCTCCTTGTCCTCTTCGCCGCTTTCAGTACCGATATCACCGATATCCTCGCCGCCCTCATCTTCATTGGTTTCCTGCTCCTCATAAGTCAAGGACCAGTACCAAACCAGCATGCTCATGCACTCCTCATAGGTTGCATTCAGCGGAACGACGTCGGGCTCGAACTTTTTGATGTCTGCCAGGAAGTGTTTGGTATCCAGCACGTCCTCTACGTCGTCAATGGTGTAGTAATACTTATCAAGCAGCTCCTTATCGATCATCATATAGGTGTACTCACCGATCGATACGTTATTGGGGATCGCATAAGTAGAACCGTCGATCTGTACGCCGCTGAGCAGCGTAGAAGAGATATAGTCGGTCAGCTTTCTGGAAGCACCGGAGATCTCCTCATCCAGGGACTGAATCCACTCGTTCTCGATATATTCATTGTAACGATCAAAGCCGGAGAGATAAATGATATCCACCTGGTTCTTTCTGAGCTCGGGATATACGATCTCAGCGATCTCGTACTCGTTGTAAGAGGTCAGCTCCTCAACAGCACCGGTATCTTCCTCGTCCTCATCATCGCTGACGTTTGCAAACTCAGCATACTGAGGATACTCAGCGTAGAATTCCTTCTTGAGCTTTTCGGTATCGGTTCTGCCCTCTGCCTTAGCATCCTTGAGGTATCTCTTAAGTGCCTTGTATGCAGTTTCCTTGAGCGCCAGGTATTCCTCGTTCAGAATCATGATCTCGGTCAGCTTGCCGCACTCTTTAAGATACTTTGCAATTTCCTCGTTGGATGCAGACGTCTTAAGATCTTCATACTTGTCGCGATCAAATTCCTTGGCACCGTAATACTGCTCTTCGGTGTAGTAGTAAATATCAAGGTTAACCTTGAATTTGGATTTGGTGATCTTAGTGATCTCAGCCTCTACCTTTTCGTAAGCGGCTCTGGTCTCTTCAGCCTCGGCAACCGCCTTGTCGTAAGCTTCGCCCTGACCGTACTGCTTTTGCAGCTTTGCCTTGAGCTCTGCCATTTCTGCGTCGGTATTGGCAACTTCCTTGTCGGTGATCACCCACATAGTCAGCGTGATACCGGAGATCTGCTCAACGTCCGCTTCATCCTTTTTCCGGTTACAACCGGTCAGGAAAACGGTCAGCAGCATCAGCATGCCCAGCGTCAGACAGATAAATCTGTTTTTCATTGGAATCCTCCTTGAATTCGTAGCGCCCACCCTTGCCCGAGTGGGCAGAGTAACGGCATATTAATTATACCTATATATTTTACACTATATTTTCCATTGTGTCAAGGGTTAATTTTACTCAGTTTGTAAACCTTTTTTGACCTTGCAAATCTTGGCGTCCGCACCGGTCAAAATACCCCGTCATTTCACACAAATCAGCACCTCATTCTTTGTGAGAAATAGCCGATGATTGATGTAAAAAGGACGTTTTTGCGATTGTTCAAAGGCAGGAACAGCCTTGACAATTCACAATTTTTTTACAATAAATCAGTCCAAAAAGCCCTTCAGATGGCGTGCACGACTGGGATGACGAAGCTTACGCAATGCCTTTGCTTCGATCTGACGAATACGCTCTCTGGTGATCTCAAACTCCTGTCCGACCTCCTCCAGAGTTCTGGTTCTGCCATCGTAAAGGCCAAAGCGAAGCTTGATTACGTGCTCTTCTCTGGGAGTGAGCGTATGCAGCTCGCGCTCGATGACCTCGCGGAGAATAGTTGCGGATGCAGCCTCAGCGGGAGCGGGCGTCTCATCGTCGGGTATAAAGTCGCCAAGATGGCTATCCTCTTCTTCACCGATAGGGGTTTCAAGCGACACAGGATCCTGCGCGATCTTAAGAATCTCGCGCACCTTGTCAGCGCTCATGCCCATCTTCTCACCGATCTCCTCAGCGGTTGCTTCTCTGCCCAGCTCCTGCAGCATTTGTCTGGAATATCTGGACACCTTATGAATGGTCTCTACCATATGCACGGGGATACGAATGGTTCTTGCCTGATCTGCGATAGCGCGTGTGATCGCCTGTCTGATCCACCAGGTTGCGTAAGTGGAGAACTTGTAGCCCTTGGTATAGTCAAACTTATCAACCGCCTTCATCAGACCGAGATTTCCCTCCTGGATCAGATCCAGGAAGAACATGCCTCTGCCGACGTATCTTTTGGCAATGCTGACGACCAGACGCAGGTTGGCTTCCACCAGCTCCATCTTAGCGTCCTCATCACCTGCCGCCATTCTTTCAGCCAGCTCGCGTTCCTTATCGGGTGTCAGCAGCGGCACGCGGCCGATCTCCTTGAGGTACAGACGCACGGGGTCATCAATGGCAAGGCCCTCCTGACCGAGGATTCTTTCCATATTTTCACCGTCTCTGTAGCGTTCTACCTCGCTTTCAATCTCATCCATCTCAGCAGAGGAGATCTCATCGCCAATCGGAATGCCGCTATCCTCCAGTGCCTCATACAGCTTGTCTATACTGTCAAGGTCATAATCCATTTCTTCCAGCGCGTCGTCCAGATCCTCTGCGGAGAGATCGCCCTTCTTTCCCTTGGCAACCAGCTCCTCCATAGTCATTTTCTTTTCGCTGTTCTCACCGGGTACGATTTTGGTTTCTGTCATAATTTTTTGGTTTCCTTTCACGTTTTGGGTAATATATCATTTTTATTTTTTCTTTTTTGCATCCAGCAGCTGTTTGATCGACGCAAAAGCATCTCCGGACGCCTTGGCGTCACTTTGAAGCTTTTGCTGCTTGAGGGTCTCCACACTGGCGCGCAGCACTGCCGTGCCGTTTTCAGCCAAAGCGCGGCGGCGTTGCAGCATACTCTGCAATCTGCCCATTTCATCCGGTGAGAAGTCCTGCCCGAGTAAAGAGTAGTTAAAGCCGCCCTCCTCTGCCTCCATTTGCATGATGCGGCCGAAGACGCGCTTGCCGAAATCCGAGAAGAACGACTCTTCCGTCAGCGCAATCGTGCCGGAGGTGATCATTTTCCTGTGCTCGGGATACAACATCAAAAGTCCGAGTATGGCTTCCTCCGCTGCTACCGCCTGCACGTTCTTGGCAGTATCGGGATTGACGCGATCACCGTACCCACGTGCGGCAAGGCTTGCGTCCTTTCCCTCCTTTTGCTTTGCTGCACGCAGCTTTTTCGCGCGCAGACGCTCCACGTCATTTTTCAAGCTGTCCACACTGATGCGCAGCTTGTCCGCCACCATAGAGGCATAGATCTCACGCTCCACCTTAGAGGGAGAAAGTGCAATCAGCGCACACAGCTCCTCGGAGGCTTTGATGCGCTCCTCGGGGATATCCATGCTGTATTTTGCAAATATTTTTTCGGATTTATATGAAAACTCGGTACGGCTGCCCTCCACCAAACGGCGGAAGCGCGCGTCTCCGAATTTGCGCAGATACTCGTCGGGGTCCTTTGCGTCGGTCACGTGCAGCACGCGCACGTCCATACCAACCTGCCCCAGTACCTCCATTGCCTTGATTGCGGCGCGTTGCCCCGCCTCGTCGGCATCATAGCAGATGACAACCTGCTTGGTATATTTGGTCATCAGCCTTGCCTGCTCGGGCGTGATGGCAGTGCCCAGCGTTGCCACGGCATTCTCAAAGCCGTAGGCATGCAAAGAGATGACGTCCATATATCCTTCGCACAAAATCAAGCGATCGGTTGAATAGTTCTTGGCAAAATTGAGCGCGAACAGATTTTTGCGTTTTTGGAACGCGGGGGTATCGGAAGAGTTAAGATACTTAGGCTTTGAATCATCCATAACGCGACCGCCAAAGGCGATGACGTTACCCGCAGTATCAATGATCGGGAACATGACGCGATTGCGGAAATAGTCGTAGGCTCTGCCGTTTTTTTGGCTGATACCGCACAAAAAGCCCTGCGATAGCTCCTTGTCGGTAAAGCCCTTTTTGTGCATGTAATCGGTCAGCATATTGAACGACCCGGGAGCAAAGCCCAGCCCGAAATGCTTGATGAGTGCCATGCTCAGCCCGCGCTTTTCGGTCAGATATTTCAGTCCCTCCGCGCCTATGGGATCAAGCAGACACTTATGAAAGAACTTGGCAGCCTCCCTGTTCATATCGTGTACGCGGGAGCGCGTCAGCCCACCCGTATTTTCTTTTTCCTGCTCGCGCACGATGCGGATTCCCGCGCGCGCGGCAAGCACCTCGATTGCCGAAGGGTAATCAAGATTTTCATTTTTCATCACGAAGGTGATAGCATCACCGCCGGCACCGCAACCAAAGCAATAAAAGCTTTCGCTGTCAGGAAACACGGTAAAGGAAGGAGTTTTTTCACTGTGAAAGGGGCAAAGACCACCGAAGTTGGAGCCGGCACGCTTGAGCGTTACGTAGCTGCCGATCAGCTCCACGATATCCGTACGGTGGCGCACCTCCTCCACGACTTCTCTTGGAATCATCATCGCTTATCTGCCCCTCCAGACCTGCGGAATAAACAGGTCGTTGTACAGCTGGATCGCATATCTGTCGGTCATACCCGACACGTAATCACACACGCACCTCTCAACGCTTTCCTTCTCCAGATTGCGCCTGTAGGTATTTGGCATTTTTTCGGGATGCTTGACAAAATACTCGTAAAGCTTGATGAGCATATCCTCGGCTTTTCCTTCTTCCCCTTTTGCAACGGGGTTGAGATAGACGTGCTCGAACAAAAAGTCGCGCAGCTCATCGGTCGCGGCTTTGACCTCGGGAGTCATACAGATATGATCCTTGTCGGCAGAAGCACGGATGACCGAGGTCACCATGGTATTGATGCGCTGGGAGTGCTTTTGCCCCAGGCACTCACGCAGATGCGCGGGGATATCCTCAATGGTAAGTATACCTGCACGGCAGGCATCGTCAATATCGTGGTTGATGTAAGCGATCTTGTCGGCATATTTGACCAGCACGCCCTCAAGCGTGCTTGCACCGCAGTAGTCGATCGAACCGGAGTGGTTGGCAATACCGTCTCTGACCTCCCACGTCAGATTCAGACCCTGACCGCCATTTTCCAAGCTTTCCACCACGCGAACGCTTTGCATATAGTGAGAAAAATCAGCAGAAAAGCACTTTTGCAGTGCACGCTCGCCCGCGTGACCAAAGGGCGTATGCCCTAAATCGTGACCAAGAGCCGCTGCCTCGGTCAAGTCCTCGTTGAGTCGCAGGGCACGCGCCATGATACGCGCGATCTGGGTGACCTCCAAGGTATGGGTCAGACGGGTGCGGTAATGATCCCCCTCGGGCGCGAGAAAGACCTGCGTCTTATTCATCAAACGACGGAAGGATTGACAATGCGTGATCTTATCGCGATCACGTTGGAACTCGGTGCGCAAGCGACAGGGCTCCTGATACCGCTCACGTCCTTTGGTTTGCGAGGTACGGAAGGCGTACGGAGATAGGGAGGTTTCTTCCCTTTCCAAGAAAATATTGACAAGATTATCCTGCGTATGATCCATGAAAAACAGCCTCACTTTCCCGAGCAATTTTCGTTCTATAATATAATATACGCAAATTTTTGCGATTTTCCTTTTTTTCTTGCGAATTTTTTATAAACTTTTGCAAAAAAGCAAAAAAGCCCGCCACCACGCGGTCACCTCCATTCATGAAAGTTTTCGCCCGCCTTTTTCAGATGGGCATGGTGGCGTGTGAATGTCTTTTTGCTTTCGAGTATTTCACCACAACAGGCAACCAATCCCCAAATTTGTAGGGGAGGATATTATCCTCCCGCCAGTATCAAAGACCGGTATCGACACCCAAACGGGTAACCGATGCATGCACGTGGCGGGAGGATGATATCCTCCCCAGAAGCTCGTTTTTTACATTGAGATAATTCTCTCCGTGCTTTCTTTGAGCAAGTAGGCACAAAGAAAGCACCAAAGAAATGCCGTAAAGAGAGTTTCGCTCGTTGCGACGAGCGACGAGGGCTGCGCGCCCTCGACTGCGCCGCCTTTTTCAAAAGGCGGGCGAAAACTTTCGTGAGTTTGGGGCGTCCGATTTGCTTACACGTCCGTTTCGTGGTAATCGTATCGCTCGCCCGTCTTTTCGGGGATGCATTTGCCGTTACTGGTCTCCGAGATGCGACGCCAAAGCGCGTCCACGTGCTCATCCTTGACCGCAAAATGCACCGTCACCTGATCCGCATACTCCACCTCATCCACAAGTGCGCCCATCTTGGGCAGCAGCAGATTGAACTTCTGATAGTCCGAATAAGAGCAGCGCATGCTGTATTCCCCGTACTTATGATAGGTAATGACGTGTGCTGCATCCATGGCAATCCGCGCAGCATGCGAATACGCACGCACCAATCCTCCCGCGCCAAGCAAAATTCCGCCGAAATAGCGCGTAACCACTACGACCATATCCGTCGCGCCCGACTTTCGCATGCACTCTAACACGGGCACGCCCGCAGTGCCCTGCGGCTCACCGTCGTCACTGTATCTTGCTACGATACCGCCTTTGAGAATATACGCCCAGACGTTGTGTGTCGCATCGGCGTATTCCCTTTGCTTTTGCTTGATAAATGCCATTGCCTCCTGCTCGCTCTTAATGGGAGCGGCATGACCGATAAAGAGCGAATTGCGCTCCTCAAATTCTGCCGACGCCACCTTTTCCAGCGTCATATAAAGCTGCTCGTTTGCCATGCTCAACCTCTGACCATACCGATCGCGTCATAGATTGCATCGCGCACCACGCCGTAACGGAACGCCACGGGCTGCGCAATACCGTCCGTGTGCATCAGCTCCTCGAACCGCTTGATCGAAATAAACCGCGCTGCCACCGTCTCACCCTGCTGCAGCACTACGGCAGATGCAGGCAAGGTCGTGCGATACAAATAGCATTCCACAAATGCCGAGGGCTCGCGAATGACGCGCAAAAGCTGCAGGTCATCCTTGCCTGCCTTCAGCCCGGTCTCCTCCTTGAGCTCACGCACGGCAGCCTCGATTCCCGTCTCCCCTGCCAAAGCACCGCCCGCCGTAATCTCCCACACGTTTGGGAAATTGGGCTTTTCGGGCGCGCGCAGCGTCAAAAGGATTTCTCCCTTATCGTTCACGGTAAAGATGCTGACCGAGAGCACGTACCGTCCCTCGGGAATGCTCTCCCCTCTTATAATGGGCGTGCCGAGGTTATTCCCCTCGGCATCAAAAATATCTCTTTTTTCCATATTTACTCCCAGTCTTGCTTTTTGGCAGGCGCGTCGGGATCAAACTCGCGCAACATGCCGCGCACCTTGGCGTCCACAACTGCGGTCACTCTGACCGCATCCGCGCCGTACTCCACGTCCTCCACCGTTGCCATGCGGTAAAGCGTATTCAAAGCCCCCTGCTTGGCGTTGGGGATCACGAAGGTCACACGGGATTTGCCTGCGTGTATCATATCCTCCAGCATCCGGGCAAACGCCTCGTACCCTTCACCCGTCAGCGCGGAAATATGGGTCTGATGCTCGGCAGCTCTGCCGCCTACGCGAGGCAGCGTGCCCATAACAAGATCACATTTATTAAACACGTAAAGCGTAGGCTTGCCCGCAGCGCCCAGCTCACAGAGCACCTGCTCGGTAACCTCTAACTTTTGCTCGTGCTCAGGGTCGCTTGCGTCGATCACAATCACCAGAATATCGGCATATACCGCCTCGTCCAGCGTAGAGCGGAACGCCTTGATCAGATGGTGAGGCAGCTTACGGATAAAGCCAACCGTATCGGTCAGGAGAATGCTCTCACCGCCGGGCAGCTCGAATTTTCTCGTTGTAGGGTCAAGCGTGGCAAACAGCTTATCCTCGGCAAGAATGCCTGCGTCTGTCATGCGATTGAGCAGCGTGGACTTGCCTGCATTGGTATAGCCCACGATCGCCACCTTGGGCAGACCGCTCTTGTCGCGCGAGGCGCGCATGGTCATGCGGTTCTTTTCCATTTCGGAAAGCTGCGCCTCCAGCGCGGTGATGCGGCGCTGAATGTGTCTGCGGTCGCTTTCCAGCTTGGATTCACCGGGGCCGCGCGTACCGATACCGCCGCCAAGACGCGACATCTCAGCGCCCTTGCCGATCAATCTCGGTGCCGTATAGCGCAGCTGCGCCAGCTCGACCTGCAGTTTTCCTTCCCCTGTTACCGCGTGCGCGGCAAAAATATCCAAAATCAGCATAGAACGGTCAATGACGCGCACGTCATGCCCGATATCATCCTCTAAATTCCTGATCTGTGCGGGAGAAAGATCCTCGTCGGTCACGACCAGATCTATATCGTTGTTTGCGCACAGCTCCGAGATCTCGCGCACCTTACCCGAACCAATCAGCGTGCGGGGATCGGGCGTGTCCTTGCTCTGTACCACGCGCACCACGGCAACGCCGCCCGCGGTATCCAGCAGTCTTTCCAGCTCGTCAAGCTCCGATTCCACCGTTTGTATATCAGCGTCGCGCATCACGATACCCACGAGCAGCGCACGCGTCTTTGCTTCAATTTCCTTGTTTTGCAAGCTTTGCATTCTGTCTTCTTCTCCTTCTTTTGGCAGCCTTGCCCGTCACGTGCACGTATCTTTGCATGCAGGAAAGATATTCCTCGTTAACCTTGCTTTGCTTACCGCCAAAGCGCGAGAGCACCTCTCTGCCGCTCATCCAGCACACCTGCTCAACCTCTTCCTGCTGCAGAACCATGTCCTCCAGCTCGGCATCAATATACACCAGATACACGTCCACGATCTTGTGCCCGTTATAGGTGCGCACGCAATTGCGGATCTGCTCGTCGGTAAGCTCCAAGCCGAGCTCCTCGCGCACCTCGCGACGCATGCCGCTCTCGCTGTCCTCGCCCGCCTGCACCACGCCCATGGTCACGCACCAAGCACCGGGCAGCACCCTTTTGGTAGCGGCTCTCTTTTGGATCAAAAAGCCGTGGTCTCGGTGATAAAGAAAGGCGTGCACCACCATGGTGTACTCATCATCGGCAAGACGATAACGGCGGCCTCGCTCTACGAGCTTACCTGTCTTTTGCCCATCGTGGGTATAAACGTCCAGCATTTCCATAATAATCTCCATGCCGCCCATGGCGGCTCAAATAGTTTTGCAACTTCACCGTGGAGCTTTGCTCCAAAAATGGGCTCGGACCCATTTTTAGGTGAGGTTGATGCGTGAATGCATACAAAACAAGCAGAGCAAGTAAGCCTTCACGCTAATTTCTCCTCGGCTCCGAAAGCATCGTGCCTTGGTGCAAGATAGTGAAAACGGGCAGACTTCCACACGAATGCGTAGAGTCTGCCCGTTTATCATCAATTGTCGTAAGATTACTTCTTGACAGCTGCAAGTCTCTTCTTGAACTTGTCAACACGACCGCCGGCATCAACGAACTTCTGCTTACCGGTGAAGAAGGGGTGGCACTTGGAGCAAATTTCAACTCTCATTTCGCTGCCCTTGGTGGAACGGGTAACAACAGTTTCGCCGCAAGCGCACTTAACGACACACTCTACGTAATTGGGATGGATTCCGCTTTTCATTTTTCAATACCTCGCATAAATTTTCTCGATGTTCTTTGACATCGGATTCACAAGCGGAGTTATTATACCACATATTACGCCCCGTGTCAAGGACTTTTTGAAATTTTTTTGAATTACTTGTTTTTTCTGAAATTCTTATAGTTTTTTTGAGAAAAGCGAAACCTTTTGACAGAAAAACCGACTGTATATATAAAGGATAAAATTCAAAGAAAAGAGGTCGCATGATGAAAAAGATTTTTGCACTGATCGCATCCCTGACAGCCCTGATCTTGGAGATCCTGCCCTATGGCGCGGTATGCAATTTCGCAACGCCGCCCGGTGAACCTCCGCTGCGCCTGACGTATTCCTATTTTTCGCTTGTTCCCTTCGGATATGCCAATTTCGCACCCTTTACCGTGGCAATTCTGACCTGCGCATTATTGGTTTTGATGATTGTATACGTCTTTATCAGCCAACGCTTGCATATGCCCGTGCTGTGCGTTTCGGCAGCAGCCGCCCTGCTCTCACTTGCGCCGTTGCTGTTGGGGATTTCGTATTATTCTCCCGTTGCGCTGTGTATTTTGCTGTGCCTGATCGGTGCGACCGTGCTTGTATTATTGGATAAAAAGAAATCAGGAGAATAAATAAGGAATGCCGGATGGGGATGATAGATTAGCGGTGAAAATATGTGAAGCAGAAGTCTTTAGTGGGCTTCTGCTTTTGCTATGGAGATATTACGCGCAGAAACCGATTGTATTCGCGCTCTCCCCCCCTGCGCTTGGCACAGGGCAGCGCTGATATTCCCCCCTCCCGGGGAAACGCTGATTAAATCGCCGCTACGAGGGAGAAAGAGTGAAAATAGAGAAATTTTTGTTTTTTTCCAAGATTTCTGCATCTTTAAGGGGAGTATATTGCCCATGAAAGGCGATATTTGCCCCATTTGGGCATAGTTCACC
>JAFNZX010000302.1 GCA_017382615.1 Clostridia bacterium
ACCGCTTTGCCGTATCTGCCCAGACCGATTACCGCATATGATTTTTTCTTTGCCATAATTCTACCTTAGCTATACCTTTCTATCCAACGCTTACGTCCTCGGTTGGATTTTCAATCAAATTTTGCTTACTTGCGCCCACCGTAAACGCCACGGCAAGCGAAATGGGACCCACGCGCCCCAGGTACATGGTCACTATCACGATCAGCTTGCCAACCGTGTCAAGGGTGGGTGTCAGCGCGCGGGTCAAGCCCACGGTTGCCGTAGCACTGACAGTTTCGTAAAGGATGTCTATCACGGATGCATCCGAGACCAGGGTAAGCCCCAGCGTGGCAAGTGCCATAATGCAAAACGAGGTCATGCACACCGCCACCGCCTTACCGATCGCCTCGTTTCTGACCGTTCTGCCGAACAGGGAAACGCGCTGTTTCCCATGCACCGCGCTTGCCGCTTTCGCAACCAAGAGCGCAAAGGTCACGGTTTTGATACCGCCTGCCGTACCAACGGGCGAGCCACCTATAAACATCAGCATCAAGGAAACCAGTGCAGAGGGCGTGGTCAGTGCCTCTTGGGGGATCGTGAAAAAGCCTGCCGTTCTGGTGGTGACGGATTGGAACAGAGCCATTTGTATTTTGTTTAGCAGCGAATGCCCACCCAGCGTGGCGGGATTGTGCCATTCAAAGGCAAGAAATGCCGCACAGCCCAGCGTCAGCAAAATGGCGGTGCTTGTCAGAACGATTTTGGATTGTAAGGTCAGATGCGCCAGCGGTTGGCGGCGCTTGCCGATCAGCTTGATGATACCCAACACGTCCCACCAAACTACAAAGCCAATACCGCCTATCACGATCAGTGCCATAGTGACTGCATTGACCAGCGGGTGTGTTGCGTAAGCGCTGAGACTGACGTCGCCAAACAGGTCGATGCCTGCGTTACAAAAGGCGGAAACGGCGGTAAAGACCGAGAGCCAGATGCCGTGCCAGCCGTATTCGGGCACGAATACGAGCATATAAAGCAGCGCGCCCACGCCTTCAACAGCCAGCGTGCCCAGCACCACGCGACGCACGAAGGGTCCTATTTCCCAAAGGGTATTGAGATTAAAGGCGTCACGCAAGAGCATGCGGTCGCCAAGTCCCATTTTGCGGTGCAGCATGAGTGAGAATGCGCCCATGATTGTGATCAGACCGAGTCCACCGATCTGAATGAGCAGAAGAATCACGATCTGCCCGAACACGCTCCAGGTGGCGTGCGTGGGTAGCGTGACCAAGCCCGTGACGCAGGTTGCCGTGGTAGCAGTGAACAGCGCATCCACAAATGCCACGCTCTGCCCGCTCTTTGAGCTGATGGGCAGCCAGAGCAGCAGCGAGCCCACGGCGACCACGCAAAGAAAGCTGAGCATGATCAGATGCGTGGTTGAGAAAGAAAATCGCGTTTTTCGTTTCATAGCGTTTCCTCTTTGTTTCGATGATTGAGTCATTATAGCAGTATTATACCAAGAAAGGGTGCGTTTGTCAATGCAGATGCGTAAAACAATCACGGTGTAACAGGGGAGATTCCCTTATTACACCGCGTTTTTTGTTTTTTTGTTGTGTTTGCGCGCCCGGTGGCGTAACAATGCTCTGTCCACCTGTTACGCGCGCGAATTTCGGTTATGATCGCTTTTTTGACAGATTTCGGCTGACCGTTTACTTTTTGCTCCAATAGTGGTCGATGTATTCCCCGGTTAGGGCTTGTGCGTTTTGCGTGGGATCGGACACGTCAATTTTATTCCCCCAAAGCGCATACATTGTTTTGACCTGCCAGCCGGATGGATCACGGAAGACTACCTCATTCAAGGCATCGCAGCTGCGAAAGACACCATAGCCTAAACTCACAACGCCGCTGCCGATGACCGCGCGCTCCAGCTGGTCACAGTTGCTGAAGACGCTATAAGAAATTTCCTGTACGCTATCGGGAATGGTGACCTCGGTCAAGGATTTGCAAAAGCTAAACGCCGCACCATCAATGGCTTTCAGCGAATTTCCAAAATCAATGCTCTGCAAATTTTCACAGTTGATAAATGCCATATGTCCAATCCCCTCTACGCTGTCGGAAAACACAACCTCGGTCAGATTGGTGGCATAGGCAAAAGCCTCTGAGTGAATCTCCACCGTGCCTTCCGGTATGCGGTAGGAGCTGCGCTCGTGTCCGATTGCATACTGAAGCAGGTCGCGTCCATCGCGCGAGAACAGGTTGCCGTCTATGGATTTGTAGCTGGGATTTTGATCGGACACCGCAATTTCTGAAAGCGAATTGCATTGGTTAAAAACATACGATCCCATGGATACAACGGTTTCGGGAATATAGATCGATTGAAGCGCGGTGCGTTCCATTGCATAGCTGCCGATGTAAGTCACACTCTGCGGAATGGTCAGCTCGCTAAGTGATGTACATCCTTCCATGGCGTTGCCGCAAATGATGCGCGTGTCGGGGTGAATGGTCAGGCTTTCGATGCCGCTGTGCTTGGCGTGCACCAAAGCCAGGTACGGGTTTTGATCGTTGCCCAAATAATAGCCGTTTTCATATTCGTTATAAGTGATTTTGTCGCAGTGCGAAAAAGGCGAAAAATCAATTTCTTGCACACCCGATCCCAGAGTGACCCGCTCCAAGTTTTCGCATTGGTTAAATGCCAAGCCGTCAATTCTCACCACGCTGTCGGGAATGACGACCGATTTGATACTGTCGCAGTGCAAAAACGCACCGGAGTAGATGGTCACAACAGGCATATCGTCAATGCTTGCGGGGATGATCAGGTCTCTTTCGTTTCCGGTGTATTCGGTGATGATCACCTCACCGTCTTCCACGACATATCGGAAATCCCCGTACGTATATTCCCGATAGTGATCGGTGCACGAGGGAAGAAAAACGGTGCAAAGGGTTGTGACGATCAAAAGCGTCGCGATTCTTAGTAACGTTTTTTTCATAGCATCTCCTCCATTTTTGAGCGTTTGATCTCTCTACCTATATAGACGCATTTTTTGAGGAAAAGTTCTGCGTTTTAGCAAATTTCTTTGTAAACAAACCGTGAACAGAGAGCGAAAAACGGGCGCACATAGTACGCCCGTGATTGCATTTTATTGCTCTCTGAATTTGATCTCGCCCGTTGCAGCGTCCATTGCGTCCACAATGGCAACCGAGTAGAGGTCGTAGCCAAGGTTGCGGATGACCTTGCCGCCGTACTGGAAGCCCTTTTCCACCGCAATGCCGATGCCCTCCACGCCTGCACAAGCCGATTCGGTGATCGAGATCAGCCCCTGCAGCGCGCAGCCGTTGGCAAGGAAGTCGTCAATGATCAGCACGCGGTCACCGGGGCGCAAAAACTTCTTGGAAACAATGACGTTGTTCTTATTCTTGTGGGTAAAGGACTCCACCTCGGCAACGTACATGTCGCCGTCGATGTTGACGCTCTTGGATTTCTTGGCAAACACGACGGGCACGTTAAAATACCGTGCCGCAGAGCAGGCAATGGCAATGCCGGATGCCTCAATGGTCAGAATTTTGGTGATGCCCTTGTCGCCAAAGCGTTCGTAAAATGCCTTGCCGAGCTGATCCAGCAGGGCGACGTCCATTTGGTGATTGAGAAAGCTGTCAACCTTGAGCACGTTGCCTTCCTTGACAATACCGTCCTTGATAATGCGTTCTTCCAAAAAGTTCATAAAGCCCTCCAAAGAGTGATATTGGGATTATTATATACCATTTTTCGCGCTTTGTCAACAGGAATCGTTTGTTTATGCAAAGAGCGGCAAATCGTTTGTTTATGAAAAGAGCAGGCGATCGTTGATCGCCCGCCCCCTCGGTATGAACTGATTTTGATTATCTGTAATTTTCTTTGATGTACTCGCGCAGGGCACTGCAGTTCTTGACACCGTGGAATCCGAATACGGTGTCCTTGATGGTCACAAAGCCGTAATCCAGCTCCTTTTCCTTTTCGGATTGTTTGATGACAATATCGGATGCGGGAATATCCCAAACCGAAAAGGTCTGTCCCGTGGTTAGATTGGTTAGCGTCAGCTGGTCGTTTTCAAAAAACAATCTCCAGCTGCATTTACGGAGCGTTGTGTAATAGATGATACCTAAGCAGAAAAGCTGCGTGACCTCTAACATCACGACCAGCCCGGGGGAAACGATCAGTCCAAGCAAGGACAGTGTCATCGTTCCGATCATGGTAATGAGCACGGGTCTGAAAAATTGCATTTTAGCATATTTTGCATCGGTCTCGGTGGTAAAAGATCTGTTTTCCATGGTACGTCCCTTTCTTTTGATTGTGAGGTGTGTTTGCCGATCACTGATATAGACGCTTTTTTTGCGTAAAACGTCCGATTTTTCCGGAAAAAGTTGAAAAATTATGGTACAAAATATTCCCTGATCTCTTCAAAGGATTCCCCATAGCACATCACGCAGGAGCCATCCGTAAAGCCCACAAAGTGAACACCGACCATCATGCCGTCGCGCCGCAGGCGTTTGAAGGTATTGTACGTGCTTTTGGGAGAAGCGATGTTTCACCATCATGCATTCCTCCTTGTAAGTCCGCTTTTATTATAGCATACTTGCGGTTCTATGTCAATAGAAAGCGGTTGCCGATACATCATGATGAAACACCGCTTTACGAAAATCGTTTGCACGCTTTTGCTGTGCCTGATACCTCTTTCCGCCCTTACGGACTGCGCGCGGCTTACGGGCGAAACCGTGACCATCTATCCCTGCTATTTCAACCGCG
>JAFNZX010000303.1 GCA_017382615.1 Clostridia bacterium
CAGAAACAGAAACAGAGGTCGAAACAGAACCCGAATTTGTTATGCCCCCTGCCAGTGAAGGATTGGCATTCGAATTAAATACCGAAAACAATGGTTACAAATTAATGGGTATAGGCTCTTGCAAGGATAAGGATCTGGTCATCCCTTCTGAGCACAACGGTCTGCCCGTTACAGAAATCTATTGGAATTACACAGCCGGGCAGTATGCTTTTGAGCAAAATACAACCATTGAATCGGTAATCATTCCCGCAAGCGTTCAATTTATAGGCGATTACGTATTCTACAAGTGCACCTCACTCAAATCCGTCATCATCGAACCCGGTGATCAACCGCTCACGATTGGTTTCTGCGCTTTTTCGGGATGTGCGCTGGAGGAATTTACCGTTGGGGATAACGTTACCCGCTTTTACGATCCCTTTGGATTTGCCAATACCGACACCACCTACGAAAAAACCTTCCCCCAAGTTACCGAATACGGCAACGCATACTACTTGGGTAGCAGCAATAACCCGTATCACGTATTGGTACGCATCAAGGATACTGCTTTGACGAGCTGTGAGATCCACCCCGATACCAAGATCATCGGTGGCGGTGCGTTCTATGAGTCCGCACTGGAGGAGATCGTCATTCCCGAAGGAGTCACCGCCATTGAGCGCGAGGCGTTTGCCCAAACAGAGGCTATGACACGCTTCTCCTTCCCCGACAGCTTGCTCTTTGTAGGCGCGGATGCATTCTTGAATTGTGCTGCCACAACAAACACAAGCGAATTCGGAACCGGAGACGAATACGTTGGTGATACGGATAATCCTTATTTGATTCTGGCAGGGAGCGATTCGCCGCACGATCTCCATGAGGATACCCGTTACATTCCGGACAACGCGTTTTTAAAAGAAAGGTTCAATCCCAAAATAACAAGTATTACGATTCCCTCCGGTGTCAGATACATTGGCGATCACGCTTTCCAAAGCGAAAAGAGTCGCCTTAATAATTTGTCCAGTCTGACTATTTTGGGCGATGACTTGTACATAGGTCAGTATGCATTTGCCGGGTTGGATCGTCTGACGGAGCTGACCATCGGTGCAGGAGTGACTTATATTTCCCCCAACACCTTCAATATGCTCCCCATGCTCTCAAGTATTACGGTAGAGCAAGGAAATCCCGTTTACGCTTCAATTGGTAACTGCCTGATCGAAAACGAAAGTGGCACACTGTTACGCGCAGCTCGTAACGCTACCCTCCCCGATGACGGCAGCATCAAGCATATTGCAGCAGGTGCTTATTGGGGAATTTCTATCAAGGAGCTGCCAAGCAATCCAATTCCGGAAGGAGTGCTTAGCATTGGTGAGTTCGCACTGTACAACTACAACAGCAGCCAGGCTACATCGCCTCTCACGATTCCGAGTACTGTCACAAATATTTCTCAAAATGCATTCGGTTCTGCAGGCACTATTTACTATAACGGTACCAAGAAAGAGTTTGCCCAACTCATGAACGAGATCATAATACGGGGCACCGTAATCTGCACAGACGGTGAAATTCAGATCTCCTCGGATTAACCTTTAAACTTCTCCGCCCGCGGCATGTGCCGCGGGCGGTTTTTTACGTTTTAGTTATACACGATTCTTTTTGGTGGCGGTCAGCGCCATGCCCGCTGCCAGCGCAAGCAGCAAAGCAGCACCGCCCACAAATGCCTTGCAGCCACTTCCCTGCTCGGGCTGCTCGGGCTGCTCGGGCTGCTCGGTTGTATCCTCGGTCAGCTCCTCTGCAGGCTCGGTGGTCTCCTGCTCGGTGGTCCCGCTGCCCAGCGTGACCTCGCAGATCTCGCCAAACAGCACGTACGTGCCCTTGGAACCCATCTTGACCTGCACGCAGGGAATCACCACAGCCGTGCCTTCACCGGTCAGGATATACTGTCCGTCCTGCTCCTTGAGCATGTCGTTGCCCTCCAGCACGATCACGGTGGTGGGATTGAGGGTCTTTGTCGAGCGGTTGTAGTTTTGCAGCTTCAGCGTGATCGCGTTGTCCTCCCCGATCACAGATGCAGCATCGCACGCCTGCGTCTTGAATACGTTGGCGTTATCTCCGGTCAGACCCGAATAGCCCCACAGATAATGATCCATATAGGTGGTCAGCGAGCCACGGAAGGTCCAGGGATAAATGCTGATGCCGCGCATCAGAGCGGCACGCAGATCGTCTGCCTCGTAACCGGTGTACGAGGGGTTGAGCGTTGCGTTGTACTTACCAATAAAGCTCATCGCCGTGCGCAGATCGGTCTCGGAATCCACGCCTGCCATGTAGCCGCTGCACAAAGCACCTACCGACATTTCGGGGTAATCGCGGCGCATAGCCGCCATGATGCTTTCATTGAAGGTGATAACTGAGCACTGGTCGTACATACCCAGCGCGTCAATGCACGCCTTGATCGCGGGAACGATCTCTGTCTTGCTCGACTTGATTTCGATAAAGAGCTGACAGTCCTTGTCCTCAAACGCTTTCAAGAACTCCTCCAGCGTGGGAATGCGACACTCTGCATACTGCGCCTTTTTCTCAAAGCCCTTGTTGACGTAAAGCTCCTTGAGCTCTGCCAGCGTTGAGCCCTCTACCGGGAGATCGGCGTTGCAGGTGCGTCCCGTGGTGCCGTCGTGCATGATGACCAGCTGATTATCCTTGGTCAGATACACGTCCAGCTCGATCACGCTCGCGCCCTGCTCGTAAGCCGCCAGCGCACCCTCAATGGTGTTCTCGGGAGCCTTGGAGGGCAAGCCGCGGTGACCAATGTTCAAGGGCACGCGCGTCATGGTGTTTGCTGGCAGCTGATTGCAGGCAATCTCCAAAAGCGCATCGGTTGCATCCGAAATCACGCCGATCGCACCCGAAAGCAGCGCGCTGTATTGCTCGCGTGCCGAGGGCTGATCAGGCGTCATTGCCCACACGTTGACCTGACGGTTATACAGATACTGCACGGTATCGTTGCTGCACACGGCAAGCGGAAGAATGGCAACCGTGCCGTTATGGATCTTGAGCGAGCGGCGGACGTCCAGGCATTGCTCCTCCGTCAACGCAGTCGCATCACGGTAGGTGGCGGTATAGTCGATCGCGCCGGTCACCGCGGGCAGCTTGGTACGCAGCTCCTTGATCAGCGCGGGGTCGGACGAGACCACCATGCAATCGTAAAAGCGGATTTCATTCAGATATGTCGCAAGTGCGTTCGCAGCTGCCTTATCCTCCACACGGAACGCGGCGATCACGCGGTACTGGTGCGCTTCAAAAATGCCCTCTACTGTGGTAAAGGCAGCGCCCGATTCGTCCAGCGCCTCCAGCTTTTGGTTGACGGAGTAGATTGCAAGCGCGGGTAACTTATCGCCGCCCAGCATCGCATCCATCTCTACCTTGGAGCCTACCTGACGGATCATGGAAATATCCCCCACGATATTGGTAGCGGGCTGTGCCACGGTCACGTTGACAACCGGCTTTTCGGTTGGCTCAATGGGTGCCATCGCACCATCCACCAAGGCGTTGTTTTTGATCTCCTCGGCAGTCAGTGCGCGGTCGTAAAAGCGAATGGAACGGTAAATGGTGGAGAACTGCTTGGAGCCCTCGGCATGCCCGATAAAGAGGTTGTTTGCCCCCATGGAGGTCGTTGCAGATACCTTAGCGACCAAAGCACCGTCCACGTACATGCAGCAAGAGCCGCCCACCTCAAAGGTTATGGCAACCGTGCCGTTGTCGATCAGGTCAAGACCGTTCGCAGCCTTGGGGCGCACGTCACCCGGCTTGCCCGCCCACTTGAACTCCAGATTGTCGTTACTGTTGCGGCGGAACAGCGCAAAATTATCGTTCGCGGAGTTCATAAACGTATTGAAGCTGTCGCCAAGCGACAAGAAATCGCCAAACGCGATCTCAACAGTAAACGCCTCGCCGTTGACCAGATCCACAATGGCTTGCGGGAAATAATGCTGTGTGCCTTGTGCGGCAAGACCGTACTCGGTGAAATAGTTGGTGGCGTTGACGTTGATGGGCAGGTCGTTTGTACCTACCGAATCCTTCCAGACCGTGGCATCGGAGGCATTCCCCTCCCCTTTGTAATGGGAGACCAAGCCCTCGGTCATGTAGCTTAGCTCGGATTCCTCGGCAAACGAGGAAAAAGTGCCCGTCATGGCAACGCTGATCAGCACGACAGAGCATAAAAGGACGGATAGGAACCGTTGAAGTTTCATAGCAGATTTCCTTTCTATATTAAGATCAATTTCAGTATAACCCAAACACACCGAAATGTCAAGTATTGAATTTTTTCAAAAAATATGCTACAATGGTGTCAGAAACGGCGGCGGATGTCGTGTATATGGGTGAAGGACACACAGAAAGGAGATGACGCGTATGCTGGACAGTCAGATCGTGGCACTGTATCTTGCACGAGATGAGCGCGCGATTGCCGAAACGCAAAGCAAATACGGCGGCTATTGCACAAATATTGCGCAAAATATCCTGCAAAATCTGCAGGACGCAGAGGAATGCGTCAACGACACCTGGCTGCGCACCTGGAATTCCATCCCGCCCGCACAGCCTACCTTGCTCAAAACCTACGTTGGCAAGATCACGCGCAATTTAGCCCTTGACAAATACAAGAGCTCGCACCGCGAAAAGCGCGGATGCGGTGAGTTGGCGGTTGCGTTTGACGAGATCAGCGAGATCACGGCATCCGACTATCGTGCAGACGACGCGTGGCGCGAGCAGGCGTTCGTGGAGCTGCTTAATCAATTTCTCTATTCCCTGCCCGAGCGGCAGCGCAACATGTTCGTGCGCCGTTACTTTTACACAGACAGCGTGCCCGACATTGCAAAACGCTTCGGCACCTCGCAGGCGAACGTGCTCAAGATCCTTTCCAGAACCAGACAAAAGCTCAAGGAATACTTAGATAAGGAGTGGATCAACGTATGAGAGAAGATAAATTTTACGAACTGATGGGCGAGATTGATCCCGAGATCATTGCCGCAGCGGATAAGCCCGTTCCCTTCCGCCAAAAGCGCGGCTTCAAGATCGCGCTGATCGCGGCGGTGCTGGCATTTGCCATGCTGCTGACTCCCGTGGCGGGTGCGTTTGCGCTGGCGGTGGGATATATTGCAACGCGCGACCACGTAAACGATGGCAGTGAGCCGCAAGACCCGACGCAGGGGGACGCGGAGCAGAATTTCACGCCCGGCGGACTTGTGGGCGAGCTGTTCGGTGGTATCGATTGGGGTGCGCTCAAGGAATCTATCGGAAAAGACGGCAACGTGAACTGGGGTGCGATCTTTGAAGTGCTACAGGGTAATTCCTCCGAAACGGTAGGCGCGAGCGGTCACGTATTTGAGGCGGTCAAGCTCGATGACGGCACCATGAAGATTACCAAATTTGTCAACAACGGCAACGAGACAATCGTTGAGATACCCGAAACCATCTCGGGTGCAAAGGTGAC
>JAFNZX010000304.1 GCA_017382615.1 Clostridia bacterium
ACGGAAACGGTTTTCTCACATAAACAATTATGCATGGCGCGGGATGGTTACATCCCGCGCTATATCTTAAAAAACGGGGCTGATTTTTCAGCCCCGTTTGGGTTATTTATCATTTGTTAAACTCGTCAATCGGCTTATACTGCATCATGGGTGCGCCTTCGGGGATGTCATAGCCAAACTCTGCAGGCTTTGCCCAGCGGACGGCATTGGTGATGATCTTTTGCACGTACTCGTTGTGATAAGAGGGGCAGGACTCGTGACCGGGCTGGAAGTAGAACACCTTACCCGCGCCGCGCAGGTAGCAAAGACCGCTGCGGAAGATAAAGCCGTCCTCAAACCAAGAGCCGAATACCAGCGCGTCGGGCTGCGGTACGTAGAAGGGCTCGCAGTAAAGCTCCTCGGTCGTTAAGGTAAAGTGATCGGGAATGCCCTGAGCAATAGGATGAGAGGGAAGCAGATTCCAAACGACTTCCTTTTGGTCGCGTCCCCAGGAGAGATTGCCATTGGTGCCTACGACTTGACGGAATACCTTGGAGTGATGACCCGAGTGCAGCACGATAAGCCCCATGCCCTTGGTGTACACGCGATGACGGATGCGCTCTACCAGATCGTCGGGTACCTCGTGGTGCGCCATGTGACCCCACCAGATCAGCACGTCGGTGTTGTTGAGTACGTCGTCGGGCAAGCCGTTATCGGGATCATCCAGGGCAGCTAAGGTAACCTCAATGTCGTCCTGCGTTTCAAGAAACTGCTTGATCAAGCCGTGAATGCCGTCGGGGTAGATCGACTTGACGTATTCGTTGCTTTTTTCGTGGCGGAACTCATTCCATGCCGTAACTCTGATTTTAGCCATACTCTTTCTCCTTTATGTATGCATTAAATTTCAATTTGTAAGCCGTCGTAGGCGGGGGTGACGTTCATTGGCTCTAAGAACTTAACAAGGGATTCGTGATCGGTGTGCAGCGTGCGCGCCATGTGCGAGACGTAATACTTGACGTCGGGCGCAAAGCGATTGTATTTGCGGAACATTTTCAGCATGATATCCAGCATTTCGGGGGTGTTATGCTCAAAAATGCGCCAATCATAGGTGGCGATCTCACCGCAGGTCAGCTCTAGCACCAAGGCGTTGATGGGCTTGTCGCGCATGAAATTCCATGTGTCGGTGGGCAGCCACGCGCTGTCGCAGCCGTAGAACAGAATGCGACCATCGCGCTCCACCAAATAGGTGCGTGCAATCTCGCCCGGCGTGGCAAAATGGTTGGAGCGCAAGGGAGTGACCTTGTAGCCGCCAATATCGTAGGTCTTGCCGATCTCCGTAGAGCGGAAATTGATGCCGAACACGCCGTCATTGCCCAGCTTCTCGCCAAGCACCTTCATGCATTCGGGGGAGCACCAAAGCGTGCAATCGCGGTCGCGGCAAAGGCGCACGACAGTCTCGGGGCAGAAGTGGTCGCCGTGCGAGTGGGTGACGATGATGTTCTTGACACCGTCAAGCAGGTCGGGCGTACCGTTCTTTTCTGCAAAATGGAAAACGTGAGGTCCCGGATCGATCAGCAGCGTGCCGTCGATCAGTGCGGAAGAATTGCGGCGAAAGAAGGGCATGCTGTCGTATGCGGCAATGTTCCAGTCGGCAGCGCCCGTTCCGAGAAATGTCAGTTTCATAGTTGCCTCCTTGCATGTGTATGTGTTTATTATACAATAAAACATCGGATATTGCAAGACCTATCGTGAAAATTGCCATGAGAAATATAAAAAAGAAGGGTTACTTTTATTGCGAAAGTAACCCTTGCATTTTTATTGGTTGAGATATCCCGCAAGCTTTTTATAGAGTGCGAGATTGGTGCGGTCGGTTTGCATGGGGGTGACGGACACGTAGCCGTTCATCACGCAGTCGGTGTCAAGATCAAGATTCTTGGTGTTCTCAAAAATAAACTGCCCCACCTGCGTATAAGTGCCGTTGCCCATATCCACCCATTCGTCTGAATAGCGTGCCTTGCCCTGATGGGTAATGCGGATGCCCTGGGGATTTTCGGGGATATTGACGTTGTAAACGTCGTTGATGGCAAACAGGTTGTTGCGCTCAATGAACTTGTATACGTAGTCCAGCTGCTCCAGCGCTGCTTGCAGGGTAGAAGGGGATGTGGAGATCGCCAAGCCGTTGACGCCCTGCGCTGCAGCCTCCATAACCGAGCCTACCGTGCCGGAGTATACAATATCCTGCCCGATGTTATAGCCGCGGTTGATGCCGGAAATGACCAGATCGTACTTTCTGCCAAGACCGATAATGCCAAAGCGCACGCAATCGGCAGGGGTGGAGTCCACCGCATAAGCCTCCACCTCGGGGAAAAGATCGTATTTGCTCACGGCAATGGGGTGGAAAATGTCAATGCCCTGGCTCTTACCGCTCTGCTCGTGCAAGGGGGCGCATACTGTGACCTCGCCGTATTTGCAAGCCCACTTGACAAGTCCCAAAAGTCCATCGGCTTTGATGCCGTCGTCGTTTGTAATCAGAATTCTCATCATAACCAGCCCTCGTTTTCTGCCTTGTACTTGGCAAGTGTTGCGTCGGCTTCCTTGACAAGCTTGTTTGCCTCGCGTCTGGAGTGCACGGTTGCACCGCTTGCGCAAGCGTGACCGCCGCCGCTATAACGCTCGGCAATCTGATTGACCGTGACAAAACGGGAGCGCAAGCGCACGCGGATCTCGGTTTCGTGCTCGATAAAGATGATCCAGATCAGGCTGCCCTTAATGCAGTCCATCAGAGATACCGCAGCGGCTGCCTGCTCGTGCGAGAGTCCGTACTTTTCCATGGTTGCGCGGCTGACGTACAGATACGCCACGCCCGCGTCGGTCATTTTCATGTTCTTATAGACGTAGGATTTGAACTTGAAGCTCTCCAGATCCTGCATATAGAGGTGCGCGTAAAGCACGTCGGTATCAATGCCGAGGTCAAGCAGCATACCCGCCATGCGCATGGTATCGCCCGATACGCTGCGGAAGCGGAAACGACCCGAATCGGTAACCATACCGGTGTAGAGATACGTAGCAGCCTCGGTGTCGATCTTGAGCTGATCCTTGAAGGCAAAATAGAACTTTGCTACCATTTCACAGCAAGAGGAGGCGTCCTCCTCCACCCACACAAGGTCGCCGTAGGGGCAGACGTTGATGTGGTGATCGATCTTGATCAGCTCCTTGCAAAGTGCGTACTTCTTGTTGGAAATGCGCGCATCGGTACCGGTGTCCAGCACGATGCCGAGAGCACCCTCGTACAGCTCGTCCGCGATGGGCTCGTCGTCCCTCCCGAGAAACTCCAGGTAATCTGCGTGCTCGTCGTCGATCAGATATACCTGCTTTTCAGGCCAGGTCAGGGAAATGATGGCTTTCAGACCCTTGGTCGCACCCACGCAGTCACCGTCGTTGCGCACGTGACGGAACAGCATGATGCGGTCGTATTCTTGGATTTTATCAAAAATTTGCTGTAAAACCTGCATTATGCGTTACCTCCTGCTGCCATTGCGTCCAGCTCTGCAAGCATTTGCATTGCCATGTCGCGATCCTTGAGCGTTGCGCCGCTTGCCTTGACGTGTCCGCCGCCACCGTACTTGACCGCTACTTGGTTGATGTTGTACTTTGAGGAGCGCAGCTCGCAAAGCACGCCGTCGTCGGTTTCGGTAAAGTTGACCCAAATATCCACACCGCGAATCTCACCCATGGTGTTGACCATGCCGCGCGAAACGGTAAAGGTATCCGCACCGGTTTCGGCAAGCTCCTCCTTGGTGGTGTAGATGTAACCCACCTTGTGCTCGGTGAATTGAATTTTGAGCACGAAGGAGGCGCGCAGACGAATGAAAGAGAAGTCGTCCGCGTACAGATTGCGGTAAATATCATTGGTATCAAAGGGGATCTGCTTCAAAAATGACGCAAGACGGAAGGTGTTTGCGCTGGTGGAATCGTAGCGGAAGCGACCCGAGTCGGTCACCATACCGGTATACAGTGACTTAGCGGCAAGAGGAGAGAGCGTCAGCCCGCTCTCGATGGCAAACTCGGTGATAAGTCCGCAGCAGCTTTCGTAAGAGGAATCGGTGACCTCAATGTCTGCAATGGTTTCGCAGAACAAGTGGTGGTCAATGCGCGCAGATACGTGCGCCGTGGTGTAGCGATCGTCTGAGATCAGGGCTTTTGCCGAGGTGTCCAGCACAATGGCAAGTGCGTCCGCGTAGTCCTCATCTGCTACCTCGTCCATGATGCTGTCCTCCATAAACGCAAAACGCTTGGCAGGGTCACCCACAACCAGCACGCGTTTGTCGGGAAAGTTCGCTTTAATGATGTGCTTGAGTCCGATCTGGCTACCCATCGCGTCACCGTCGGGATTGGTATGACGGTGAATGATCACGGTGTCATGGCAGCGGATCTGCTCCAGAAGTTTTTCAAACATATATATCTCCTTTAATTTTGATCAAAATAACCGGTGTATTCCACGCGCAGCTTGCTTTTGGGGAACAGATAGCGGTGCAGCTCCACAAAGTAGGTCTCTGTCATGCTTGCAATGTAGTCTACCACGATCTGATTGTATTCCTCGTGCTCGTACGGGCGCGTGCGCTTGTAGTGAATTTTCGCAAGGTAGTCCATGTGATGCGTAAAGATGGGGGATGCCTTGTTGCCCGCGCGCAGATCGTCCAAGCACTGACCGTAGATCTCTGCCATCATGGGCTTTGCCGTGCCCTCAAGGTTCGCCTTGGGAGCGGCGTAGTTGTAAATCATGCGGTAATTGGCTGCCTTGGAGTCTACAAGCGCCTTGAAATGACGCGCATCCAGCGCGATATAGGGCTTGCCGTAGCTGTTTTCAATGATGTTGACCACCAAATTGTTGATGATCTCGGCATTGATCGAGCCAATGTCCTCGTTAAAGAACAGCGATTCGGGCACAACGCCTGCGCGGTCTGCGTCCTGTCTGTCCTTGCCAAGATAAGCAATGATGTCGGAAACACGCACCACAATGGCTTCCAGCGTACCGGGGACAATGGAGTTGGCATAACCGGGCTCGGTGTAGCAACGCTCGATCATGCGGTCAAATTCCGCAAAGCTGCCTATGGGCTGCGGCTCAAATTTCATCATCTCCACCTCACCGTTGTGCGTGGCGATGCCGTGCAGCGTCTGCAGGCTGATGTTGTAGGGAAACATGACGTCCAGCACGCGCACCGAGTGCACGTTGTGGAAGAAGAAACGCCCCGTGTGCTTGTGGTAAAGCTCGCAAAGATACGCCTCACCCGAATGGGCAAAGGGCGGGTGACCGATGTCGTGTCCCAGTGCAATGGCTTCAATTAAGTTCAAATTGAGCCCAAGCGCCGCACCGATGGTGCGAGAGATACGGGAAACCAGCTGCACGTGCAGGCTGCGGCGGGTGATGTCGTCGTTCTTGATCAGCGAGAACACCTGCGTTTTGTCGGTGTCTCGGGTATAAAAGGGGCAATGCAATATTTTGTCAATGTCGTGCACGAACGGGGGACGCCAGATGCTTGCGTTGTCTGTCGGGATGCTTTTGCGCCTGATCACGCTTGCGCTGTCGTATCCCATGCGTGCCTCGGCGCCCTCCTGGCGATCAAGTGCCATGCGCGCAACCAATTCGGGGGATAAAACCTCGTATTTCGGCATACGTTACCTCTTTTTTGTATGTAATGTGTTGAAACATGCTCAACGTATCATTATACTACAAATCGAAGAAAATTGCAAACCTTTTTTGCAAAGAAAATGCAGGAAAATGCAATCTTGTAGTATCGCACAAAATGCCAAGGGAGAATTTGTGAAAAAAGATGTTTGTGCGAGCGCGAATTGGGGGCGCCCCCCGAGTGTCATCCTGAGCGGAGTATGAAAGCCCGACGATATTGCGCTGTTTTGTATATGCTTTTATATCGGGATTTCATACGCAGTCGAAGTTTTGCGGAGCGGAACAACGTGAAGCAGAGCAAAACCGCAAGCGCGATTTGCGCGCGCAGCGGGATCTGCGAACGATTTGCAACACGCCTGCTTGCGCAAAGAAACATTTGGAAGTAATCGATTGGGCAATGTCATTCAGTTAAGGAAAACACATAGCGGGCATCCAAACAATGCGGGTACGCGCCCAAAAGGCGTCCCCCCTGGGGGCAATGTCATTCAGTTAAGGAAAACTCATAACGGGCATCCAAACAATGCGGGCACGCGCCAAAAAGCCGTCCCCTCGGGGGAAGGAGGGTTCCCATAGCGTACCCGCTATGGGAGGAAGGGGTAGCGTATCAAATTTGGAACGTTTTTTTCGTACAAATCGCATACAAAATTGACAAAATGAC
>JAFNZX010000305.1 GCA_017382615.1 Clostridia bacterium
ACGGTAAGCTCAACCCCTCCTCCGAGATCAAGATGCACATGAGAGTGTATCAGGAGCGTCCCGACGCAAACGCCGTCGTCCACGCTCATCCTCCCGTGGCTACCGCCTTCACCGTCGCCGGCGTGGAGCTGGATCAGTACATCCTCCCCGAGGCTATCCTGACCATCGGTAACGTCCCCACCTGCGACTACGGTATGCCCTCCACCATGGAGATCCCCGAGTCCCTGATGCCCTACATCCAGAAGCACGACGCATTCCTGCTCAAGAACCACGGCGCTCTGACCGTTGGTAACACTCTGCTGCGCGCTTGCTTCACCATGGAAGAGGTTGAGTTCAACGCAAAGATCAATCTGTACGCTCGCCAGATCGGTGCAGGCGCAAACAGCCGCATCGACGAGATCTCCTGCGAGGAGCTCGAGAGACTTATGGAACTGCGTAAGAAAATGGGTCTGCCCGGCAAGCACCCCGGCTGCCAGAAGTGCAAGAACCTCGGCACCCCTAACTGCCGCTGCAAGGACAACGTAAAGGGCGCTGCTGAGTGCGCTGACGCTGCTCTGGTTGCAGAGATCACCAAGAAGGTTCTCGCTTCTCTGGGTAAGTAATTCTTCCCGGACGAAGAATTTACCGAAAGGAGAGTAAGAACGGTGGCTATTAACTGGACCGAAGCGCAAATTGCCGAGGTAGTATCCAAGGTACTTGCACAGGTGCAGTCCCCCGCTCAAAGCTCCGATAAGGATTGGGACAGCACCCAGTATCACGGCAGAAAGCTGCTCGGTGTTTACGACACCATGGAGGAAGCAATCGCCGCTGCTGAAGCAGGCTACAAGGCAATACGTGCCATGAGCGTTGCGCAAAGAGAAAAGCTGATTACAACCATTCGCGAGTACACTCGCGCTGAAGCTCCCGCCATGGCGGCTCTCGGTGTTGCCGAGACCAAGATGGGCCGCGTGGAGCATAAGGTGGCAAAGCACATGCTGGTTGCGGATAAGACCCCCGGTACCGAGGACATCGTTGCCGAGGCTAAAACCGGTGACCACGGCTTGACGCTCACCGAGCGTGCACCTTTTGGTGTTGTGGGCGCAATCACCCCCTCCACCAACCCCTCCGAAACCGTCATTTGTAACTCGATGGGTATGATCGCCGCAGGTAACGGCGTCGTATTCAACCCCCACCCCGGTGCCATTGCAACCTCCAACTACGCAGTTGACCTTGTCAACCGCGCAGTACACGCTGCAGGCGGCCCCGAGATCCTGGTCGCATCCGTCAAGAAGCCCACGCTCGATACCGCGAACGTGATGTACAAGCACCCCTCGATCCGTCTGCTGGTTTGCACCGGCGGCCCCGGCGTCGTTAAGGCTGTGCTGTCCTCGGGCAAAAAGGCGATCGGCGCAGGTGCGGGTAACCCTCCCGTTATCGTTGACGACACTGCTGATATCGAAAAGGCAGCCAAGGATATCATTGACGGCTGTACCTTTGATAACAATCTTCCCTGCATTGCCGAAAAGGAAGTCTTCGTATTCGAAAACGTTGCGGACAGACTCATTGCCGGTATGCTCAAGAACGGATGCTACAAGCTGACCCGCGCACAGGCAGACGCACTGGTTAAGGTCGTGCTTGACGAAAAGACCAACCCCAAGACCGGTAAGACCTCGCTTGCGGTCAACCGTGATTGCGTAGGCCGTGACGCGCAGGTACTGCTTGCCAAGATCGGCGTAAACGTCGGTCCCGAGATCCGCTGCGCCATTGCCGAGGTTGATTTCGACCATCCCTTCGTACAGGAAGAGCTGATGATGCCTATCCTGGGTATCGTACGCGTCAAGAATATTGATGAAGCGATCGACCTGGCAGTCAAGGCTGAGCATGGCAACCGCCACACGGCACACATGCACTCCAAGAACATCGACAACCTGTCCAGATTTGCAACGGCTGTCGAAACTACCATTTTCGTCAAGAACGCGCCCTCTTATGCGGGCATCGGATTCGGCGGCGAGGGTCATGCAACCTTCACCATCGCAGGTCCGACCGGCGAAGGTATCACCTCTGCAAAGAGCTTTACCAGACTGCGCCGCTGCGTCATGGCAGATCACTTCAGAATCATCTAACGCAAATATACGAAAGGAAAGAAACAACATGGACTATTCTGCTTCTCAAATTGAAAGCATCGTCCGTCAGGTCCTTGAGGGCATGAACAACGGCGGTCAGAAGCACGAGTGCAAGTGCGGTGGCAACTGTAAGTGCGGTGGCCACGGTCACAGCCACGGCGGCGCACTCCCCAAGACCGCTCACGTCGCTCTTCTGACAGGCGAAAAGAAAATTGAAGTTAAGGAATTCCCCATCCCCGAGCTGGGCGATAACGACATCCTCGTTAAGGTAGAGGGTGCGGGTGTTTGCGGAACCGACGTTCACGAGTGGAAGTCCGACCCCTTCGGTCTGATCCCCGTAACGCTTGGTCACGAGGGCACCGGCGAGGTCGTTGCAGTCGGTAAGAACGTTAAGTTCGACACCGCAGGCAAGCCCATCGGCGTTGGCGATAAGATCGTCACCTCGGTTATCAGCTGCGGCGAGTGCTATGCATGCCGCATGGTTCCCGGCAGAACCAACCTCTGCGACAAGCAGGGCGTATTCGGTCTGATCGGTGACAAGCCCGACGACCACCTCAACGGTTGGTTCGCTGATTACATGGTAATCAAGGGCGGCAAGGGCGTGACCTACTTCCAGGTCAACGACCTCAACCTCAACCAGAGAATGCTGCTTGAGCTTGCATGCGTTTGCGTACACGCTCTGGAAAGATCTCAGGCAACAGGGCTTATCAAGTTCGGTTCCAAGGTTCTCTTGCAGGGTTGCGGCCCTGTAGGTTTGATGATGATCTGCGTTCTGCGTGCAGCAGGCGTTAACCACATCATCGCAGTAGACGGTAACGAGGACCGTCTGAAGTTCGCTCAGAAGCTGGGCGCAAAGACCACCGTTTGCTTCCGCAGACCCGATGAGGACACTCTGGAAAAGAGAGTTGCCAAGGTCAAGGCAGTTGCAAATGACGTCGGCGTTGACTTCGCATTCCAGTGCACCGGTGCTCCCGTAGCGGCTGCTGATATCTTCAGCTACATCCGTCGCGGCGGCGGCATGTGCGAGATGGGCTTCTTCGTCAACAACGGCGAGTACTCCATCAACCCCCACCTTGCTATGTGTAACAAGGAAATCAACATCGTTGGCTCTTGGGACTACAGCGCAGAGGACTACCCCACTACCATGGCGTTCCTGCGTCAGTGCAAGGAAATGAACATTCCGATCGAGGATCTGATCACGCACTCCTTCCCGCTCGATAAGATGAACGAGGCGATGGAGACCAACGTTGCCCAGAAGGGCATCAAGATCTGCTACATTGCAGACTGATAAGGAGTTGACGACATGGCAGCTCTCGGAATGATCGAGGTTTACGGCTTTGCGACATCCATCGTGGTTGCTGATATCGTGGCTAAGACCGCCAACGTAAAGGTGGTTGCCATTGACCGTAACAAGCCCGCTAACGCAGATAAATGCGAAGTGCCGCTGGTTATGGTAGTCAAGTTCATGGGTGATCCCTCCGCCGTCGTTGCCGCACACGACCGTGGCGTAGACGAGGCGAAGCAGAGAGGCTTGTATATCACCTCCAAGATCATCGCAGGACTTGATCCGCAGGTTGAGTGGTTTGCTCACTTGACTGCAACGGGTCGCGATAAGCTCCGTAACATCAAGCCCGCACAGGCACAACAGGCTCCGGCTGCAGAGGATCAGCCGGCTGCTCCCAAAAAGACGTCCTCTAAAAAAACAAGTAAATAATAATTAAGGAGATAACAATTATGAAACTCGCACTTGGTATGGTTGAGACCAGAGGTCTCGTAGCTGCTATCGAAGCAGCTGATGCAATGGTTAAGGCTGCTAACGTTACCCTCATCGGCTCCGAGAAGATCGGTTCCGGTCTGGTAAGCGTCATGGTTCGTGGCGACGTCGGCGCTGTTAAGTCTGCTGTTGAAGCAGGCGGTGCTGCTGCTTGCCGTCTTGGCGAAGTTGTTGCTACTCACGTTATTCCCGCTCCTCACGACGATGTTGAGCTGCTTCTCCCCAAGCTGGGCTAATTTATTACCCTAAATTATAATAGGTACTTAAATCATGGAAGCAATCGCGTTGCTCGAGGTACAGGCGATGGTGACCGCCATCGTAGGTCTTGACGCAATGGTCAAGGCTGCCGACGTTAAACTGATTCATGTCGAGAAACGCTTGGGTGGCAGACTTGTCACGGTTGTAGTGGAAGGCTCGGTATCTGCTGTCACTGCGGCAGCAGAAGCCGGTGCCGAGGCTGCTAAGGCTGTCGGCAACGTCAAGCTCTGCGAGGTTATCGCACGCCCCCATCCCGACATCATGAAGTTCTTAAAGACCGATGCTCTTTCATAAAGAGATCGGCAAACACACAAGTTTATTAAAAAATAAAAATAATTTTTACACATTTTAGGAGGATTTTAAAATGGAAGCTCTTGGTATGGTTGAAACCAGAGGTCTGGTAGCTGCAATTGAGGCAGCTGATGCAATGGTAAAGGCTGCAAACGTTGTTCTGATCGGCTCTGAGAAGATCGGTTCCGGTCTGGTAAGCGTTATGGTTCGTGGCGACGTCGGTGCTGTTAAGGCTGCTGTTGAGGCAGGCGGTGCAGCTGCTTGCCGTCTTGGCGAGGTTGTTGCAACCCACGTTATTCCCAGACCCCACGCTGACGTTGAGAAGCTGCTGCCCAAGATCGGCTAATTTTAAAAAATTAGTTTGTTTTAAGGCAGTCCTCGCAAGGGCGATTTATCGCCCTTGCGAGACCCCAACATATTTGCGCGTATGAGTGCATTTCCCTATCCCGCAAATGCACCGATATGTGTAAATATGTGAACCGCTCAAGGATTTTTCCCATGCATTCCGCAGGCGCGATCATGGATCGCCCGCCAAGTGCGGCGTAATTTGCGTGAAATTCCCAAGGCGGAAATTCAGGATAAGAAAGAGGAACAGTTATGGCAATCAACACAAACGACATCGCTGCAATCGTAAAAAAGGTGATCTCCGAAATGGATGCAGGTGCTTCTGCCGATGCAGGCATTCCCGTAGGCATCTCCAACAGACACATTCACCTCTCCACGCAGGATCTGGAAACCCTGTTTGGTGCAGGCTATGCGCTGACCCCTATCAAGGATCTCTCCCAACCCGGTCAGTATGCATGCAAGGAGACCCTGACCATCATCGGTCCCTCCATGCGCCCCATTGAGAACGTGCGTGTGCTCGGTCCCGTGCGTAAGGCAAGCCAGGTTGAGATCTCGCTGACTGATTCCTTTGTACTCAAGGTAAAGCCCCCCGTACGTGAGTCGGGTGACATCGCAGGCTCCTCCCCTATCACCATCATTGGTCCTAAGGGCGTCGTTACGCTCAAGGAAGGCTGCATCATTGCAAACCGCCACATCCATATGCACACCTCCGATGCCGTCAAGTACGGTGTCAAGGACGGCGATTACATTGACGTGGATGCGCTGCAGGGCACCAGAAAGACCAGATGGTATGGCGTGCAGGTGCGCGTACGTGACGATTTCGCACTTGAGATGCACGTGGATACCGACGACGCAAACGCAGTCGGCTACAAGAACGGCTACACCGTAACCGTTGTCAAGAACTGAGATCCGGAGGCTATATATTATGGTAAAAGGTAAAGTAGTTGGAACTATCGTCTCCACCAACAAGTTTGATTCCCTGCGCGGCTTCAAGTTCTTGGAGGTGCAGATCATTGAAAAAGACATGCTGACAGATAAGTTCATGGTTGCAGTGGACAAGACCATCAGCGCAGGTATCGGCGAGGACGTTCTGGTCGTAACCGGCAGCAGCGCACGCGTTGCAGTCGGCTGCGAGTACGCTCCCGTAGACGCCGTCATCGTCGGTGTCATCGATAAGCCCGCCGACTAAACGTGAAGCGCGTCGGCATACCTCAAACTCTCAATATAAGGAATTAAGACTATGCCCGAATTAAAATTAAAATCAATTCTGCAAAAATGCGGCGTTGTCGGTGCAGGCGGCGCAGGCTTCCCCTCCTATGCAAAGCTGACGGAAGGAGCTGACCTGCTGGTCATCAACTGTATCGAGTGCGAGCCGCTGATGTATACAGACTATGAGCTGGTGCGTGAAAAGCTGCCCGAAATCGTGCAGGGCGCACAGCTGATTATGGAGCACACCAACATCAAACGCGCGGTGCTTGCCATCAAGGCATACCGTGCCATGACGTTGGGCTTGACCGACAGCCAGGAGCTTGCCCCCGGTATTTGCGTCAAGACCGTGCCGAACATCTACCCCATGGGCGACGAGATCAACCTGATCTATCAGGTCACGGGCAGACTGATCAAGCCCGGTAACCTGCCCATTACACAGGGCGTTATCGTGTATAACGCAGAAACCGTGTATAATACCCGCAACGCAGTACATGAAAATATGCCCGTTATCACCAAGTGGCTGACCATCGGCGGTGATATTCCCGAGGCTTATACGGTCAAGGTGCCCGTGGGCATGCGTATTTCCGACGTGCTCAAGGCAACGGGCGTGACCGTGCCCAAGAACTACGTTATGTTTGACGGCGGTCCTTCGATGGGTATTATCAAAAACCCTGCATCCGACGTGGTCGTCAAGACCACCAAGGCACTGATCATTGTGCCCGATAACATTCCCGCGGTCGTACAAAAGCAGCGCACCATTGAACAGAATCTGCGCCTTGCGGCATCTACCTGCTGCTCTTGCACACGCTGCACCGATCTTTGCCCCAGACATCTGCTTGGCTACCCGCTTGAGCCGCATAAGCTGATCAGAGCCGGCTTGTATCCCGCACAGGAGACCCCCGAGCTCATCCGTACGGCAAGCCTTTGCTGCAGCTGCGACATCTGCGGCACGTTCTCCTGCTGCCAGGGCATCTCGCCCATGATGGTCATTAAGGAGTACAAAAAGATTCTTGCCCAAAAGGGGATGAAGTACGTTGCCTCCCCCGACCAGGAATTTACCCCCGCAGAAAACCGCGACTCCTGCATGTTGGTTTCCCAGAAGTGGAAGGAAGTGCTGGGCGTTGCCAAGTTTGACAAGCATCCCACCTATATCCCCAAGGATCTGACAGCTGACAAGGTCGAGATTCGTATGCGACAGCATATCGGTACTCCCTCCGTTCCCTGCGTTGCCGTTGGCGACAAGGTCTCTGTCGGTGATATGATCGCAACCGCAGGCCCCGGTCTGTCCGTTCCCCAGTACGCATCGATCACGGGCTCGGTCACCTTCGTGGACGAGAACCGCATCATCATTGAAGCATGAAATTCATCATTAAGTAGGTATAGATATGTATCAGGCTATTGGAATTATTGAACTGAAAAGCATTGCACAGGGTGTTGAAGCAACCGACGCAGCGCTCAAGAGCGCGGGCGTACAACTGATCTCCGCACACGCAGCCTGCCCCGGTAAGTTTGAGATCATTCTGACCGGTGCTATTGCAGACGTGACCGCAGCAGTGGAACACGTGACGGGCAGATTTGATCAGAAGCTGATCGATTCCAGCATTATGGGTCGCATCGATCCCGCCGTCGTTGCCGCTATGTTCGGCACGCAGGCGGCTCCCAAGACGGGCAGCCTTGGCGTTATCGAGACCTTCTCCGCCGCAAGTGCCATCAAGGCAGCGGATATTGCAGTCAAAACAGCAAAGGTGGAAATCTTTGAGCTGCGCACCTCCCGCGGTATGGGCGGTAAGGGCATCGTGCTGATCGTCGGAGACGTCGGTGACGTCACCGCTGCCGTTGAAGCAGGTGCAAGACATGCTAAGGATCAGAGCATGCTGGCATACACCGCTGTCATTGCCGCTCCCCACAAGGAGCTTTGGGATCAAATCTAAAGAAAGAGATAACGCATTATGGCAGAAATTAAGTTTCAGATCGCAAAAAGCGACCGTATTTCCCGCTTGGTTGAGCATCTTTACGCAAAGCTGCCCGAGATCGAGCCTTACCGCGCTGAGCTGGTAACAGAGAGCTATAAGAACACGGAAAATCTCCCAATCGTCAAGAGAAGAAGTGCCGCTCTGCGTCACATTCTTGCAAATATCCCGATCGTCATTCGTCCCGACGAGCTGATCGTCGGTGCAAACTCGGTCTCTCCCAGAGGCTGCCAGACCTATCCCGAATATTCCTTCGAGTGGCTGCGCCCCGAGTACGAGACCGTTGCAACCCGTGAGGCTGACCCCTTCTACATCTCTCCCGAGACCGTAGCCAGACTTGAAAAGGTACATCCTTACTGGTACGGTAAGACGGTCAGCGACCTCGCTGCCGCAAACATGGATAAGGAATGCCTGGATATCTTTATGAATCACGGCGTCTTTACGGTCGGCAACTACTTCTACAACGGCATCGGTCACGTTTGTGTCGATTACGAAAAGGTCATTACCCTTGGTATGGAGGGCATCATCGGTCAGGCAGAGCAGGAAATGGCAAAGCTTGATATGGGTCAGGGCGATTACCTGTCCCGCAAGCACTTCCTGGAGGCTGTGATTGAAAGTGCGCAGGCTGTCACCGCTTACGGTCACAGATATGCCGAGCTGGCTTACAACATGGCGGCAGAGGCAGAGGGTGTGCGCAAGGACGAGCTGCTCCGCATTGCGGAGGCGTGCTCGCAGGTGCCCGGTAAGCCCGCAAGAAGCTTCTACGAGGCTTGCCAGTCCTTCTGGTTCGTGCAGCAGATTCTGCAGCTGGAATCCAGCGGACACTCCATCTCCCCCGGTACCTTTGACCGTTACATGTATCCTTGGTTCAAGTACGATATCGACCACGGTATCGAAACGCTTGAATCCGCGCAGGAGCTGCTGGACTGCATTTGGGTCAAGTTCAACGACCTCAACAAGTGCCGCGACGCAGCAAGTGCAGAGGGCTTTGCGGGCTACGGCATGTTCCAGAACCTGATCGTCGGCGGTCAGGACGAGAACGGCTACGACGTCACCAACGAGCTGTCCTTCATGTGCATGGAGGCACAGTGCCACGTTCGTCTGCCTCAGCCTTCCCTTTCCATCCGTGTATGGAACAAATCCCCCCACGATCTTCTCATCAAGGCAGCAGCCGTTACTCGCGAGGGTATGGGCGTGCCCGCATTCTATAACGACGAGGTCATCATCCCCGCTATGATGGATCGCGGCATTTCCCTCAAGGAAGCACGCCGCTACTGCATCATCGGTTGCGTTGAGCCCTGCGTCCCCCACTACACCGACGGTTGGCACGATGCTGCGTTCTTCAACATGTGCCGTCCTATGGAAATGGTATTCTCGAACGGTGTTGACAAGGGCGTACAGATCGGTCCCAAGACCGGCGACGTTTGCAAGATGGGCAGTTTCCAGGACTTCTATAACGCATATAAGACCCAGCAGGAATTCTTCGTCAAGATGATGGTACAGGCAGACAACGCAGTTGACTACGCGCACAGCGTTCGTTGCCCTCTGCCCTTCCAGGCATCCTTGATCGACGACTGTATGGCTCGCGGCAAGTCCAACCAGGAGGGCGGCGCAAGATACAACTTCACCGGTCCTCAGGGCTTTGGTATTGCAAACAATACTGATGGTCTGTTGGCTGTCAAGACGCTTGTATTTGACACCAAGCAGGTCACCATGGAAGAATATAAGGAAGCAATTGACAACAACTTTGGCGAGGGCTTTATCCCCAAGAAGGCAGAGGAGCTGACCGTTGAGGCTGTTCGCCAGCTGATAGAGGCAGGCGTGAACGTCACCGACACGCAGATCAGCGAGATCTACCACAGCTTCCTGACCGCATCCTTTATCCCCGCTGACAAAAAGGCACGTTATCAGCAGATCCGCGAGATGATTATGGCACTTCCCAAGTACGGCAACGACCTTGAGGACGTGGATACCTTTGCTCGCGAGGTCGGTGAGACCTATACCGATATTCTGCCCCAGTACACCAACTGCCGCGGCGGTATCTTCCAGGCAGGTCTGTACCCCGTATCCGCAAACGTACCGCTGGGTTACCAGACCGGTGCTACGCCCGACGGCAGACTTTCCAATACTCCCATCGCAGACGGCGTAGGCCCTGCATCGGGCAGAGACGTTCTCGGTCCGACGGCTACCGCAAACTCCGTATCCCGCCTCAACCACGCAGCAGCCTCCAACGGCACGCTGTTCAACCAGAAGTTCCACCCCTCCGCGCTCTCGGGCATGCAGGGACTGGAAAAGTTCGTGGCTTACCTGCGCACCTTCTTCGATCAGAAGGGTATGCACGTACAGTACAACGTGGTATCCAAGGATACGCTGCTTGACGCACAGGCACATCCCGAAAACTACAAGACGCTGGTCGTTCGCGTAGCGGGCTACAGCGCACTCTTCACCACCCTCTCCCGTTCGTTGCAGGACGACATCATCAACAGAACCGAGCAGGGCTGGTAAAGCAATGCTGTCGCATTGCAGTGATATATTTCGTCCATAGACGAAATGTGATATTTTTGCTTTGCAAAAGTGATATTCGCGCGATGCGCGAGTGAAATATTCCGCCTTTGGCGGAATGTGAAGGTTGAAATTTGCCGCAGGCAAATTTCCATCACAAATTGTAGGGGCGACCATGGGTCGTCCGATGCAGAAACCGACATCTCCAACGGTCCGCCCCTACAAAAAATTACTCTTACTGAAAGGATCCGTTATGGAACAGTATTACGACAGAGTCGGTCGTGTATTTGATATTCAGCGTTATTCGGTCCACGACGGACCCGGTATCCGCACCATCGTATTCTTAAAGGGCTGCTTCCTTCGCTGCAAGTGGTGCTGCAACCCCGAATCGCAGGAATTCAAGATCCAGCAAATGGAACAAGGCGGCAAGACCAAAACGGTCGGCTACGATATCTCGGTCAGAGATCTGATGGAAGAGATCGCCAAGGACCGCATGTATTTCCGTCGTTCGGGCGGCGGCATTACGCTCTCAGGCGGTGAATGTCTTGCACAACCCGAATTTACCGAGGCTTTGCTGCGCGCCTGCCACGATTACGGCTTTACCACCGCGATCGAGACCACGGGCTTTGCTAAGCGCGAGATCATTGAGCGCATTATCCCGCACGTGGATTACGTGCTCATGGATATCAAGCACATGGATAGCGCAAAGCACCAAGAATTTACGGGCAGACCCAATGAGCTGATCTTGGAGAACGCCAAGTGGATCGCAGAAAACGCACACAGCATGACCGTGCGCGTACCCACCATTCCCACCTTTAACGCAAGCGTTGCGGAGATCCGCGAGATCGCTAAATTTGCAAATTCGTTGCCCGGTGTCAAGGAGCTGCACCTGCTCCCCTATCACCGCCTGGGCTCTGATAAATATACGGGTTTGGGCAGAACCTATACCCTGCCCGACATTCTCCCGCCCGATAAAGGCACTATGGAAACGCTGGTCGAGGCTGCCAAGAGCGTCTGCGACCTGCACGTACAGATAGGCGGATAATACAAACATCCGCGATTTCAGAACGTTTTTCGGAGGCTACTATGAATAATCTCCCAAAAGATCTGGAGATGAGAGATAAAATGCGCATCGTCCAGGAGCTTGTTCCCGGACGCCAGATCACTATTGCGCACATTATCGCCAATCCCGATCCTATTCTTTATCAAAAAATGGGTCTTGACCCCA
>JAFNZX010000306.1 GCA_017382615.1 Clostridia bacterium
GACTTGGCTGCGCTGCGCTGATTGAGCTTTTGCGCATGCTCAAATCGGGCATGGTGCGGTTGCCTTACGATTTGTACGTGGCGTTTGTGGATTGCTCGCAGATTTCGTTCTGCCCTGCGCGCGTGGCAGCAGCGGCGATCAAGCCCGACCTTGCCGTCATTGTAGAGGCGAGGGAAGCACTTGATTATCCCGGCATTGCAGACAGCACGCGCCTTTGCGCCCTGGGAGAGGGCGTTGCCGTAGCGTTTGCGGACGGCTGCGCGATATACGATAAGGACAAGACCGCTATGCTGCGCAAGTGCGCTGCTGACAACGGCATTGCCGTGCAAAGCGTATGCGGCACGCCTCGCGCACAGCTGGGCGGCTCGGTGCAGGCGGGCGCACGCGGTGTTAAGACGGTGTCGATCGGTTATCCCGTCAGAAACCTGCACGCCCCTGTACAGGTGGCAAAAATTTCGGATTACTATGCCGTAAGAGACCTGTTGTTTGCTTACGTCAAAGAGATATAAGGAGTAGTTTATGCTGACAAAACTCAAGCATTTGGTAAACGTGAGCGGTATTTCGGGCAGAGAGAGTGCCATTGCCGCAAAAATTGCAGAATATATGACCCCCGTGTGCGACAAGGTGTATACCGACGCAATGGGCTCGCTGATCGCCTATAAGAAGGGCACGGGAGAGCAGAGAAGAAAGATTATGCTGGTTGCGCACATGGATGAGATCGGATTTGTGGTCACGCAGATCGAAAAGAACGGCATGCTGCGTCTTGCTCCCATTGGTGGCATTCACTTCTCGGCGTCCGCTTTTTCCGAGGTCGTGTTTGAAAACGGACAGCGCGGTGTGTTGGTGCCCGAGGGCGGTGTCAAGCCGAACGATTGGACGTATGATAAGATGCTGGTCGATATCGGTGCAAAGGATGCACGCGATGCCGAAAAGCGCGTAGCGGTTGGCGACTTTTTCTCGGTCGTCCCCAACGTTGTCAAGCTTTCTGCGCGCAGGATTGCGGGCAGACCCATGGATGACCGCATTGGTTGCGCGATCATGATTGAGATTGCGGAAAGACTTTTGGAGAATCCTTGCGCGGACGACGTGTATTTCGTGTTCGCGGTGCAGGAGGAGGTTGGCGTGCGCGGTGCGGGCGCGGCTGCAGAGCAGATTTGCCCCGATTATTGCATCAACTTTGACGTGACCGGAACGGGTGACGTGCAGGGCGCAAAGCCCATGGCTTGCGAGCTGGGAGGCGGTGCGGCAATCAAGATCAAGGATGCGTCGGTGCTTTGCCACAAGGGCGTAATCGACAGACTTGTCAAGCTTGCCAAGGAAAAAGGATATAAGTACCAGTACGAAATTCTGGTTGCGGGCGGTACGGATACCTCCGCGGTACAGAAGAGCGGTACGGGTGTCAAGGTAGGCGCGCTTTCCATCCCCACACGCTATATCCATTCGGGCGTGGAAACCATTGATCTTGGTGACTGCCGACTGTGCGTCGAGCTGACGCTGGCATATCTGCATAGCGATAAAAAAGACTGAATAAAAGAGAAATAGGGACTATGGAATTTACAGAGGAAATTTGGACACTTGCAAACCGGGCAGAGCAGGCACTCGCGCCTCATTTTGCCCGCATTGATAAAATTGCATTCAACAATACGCAAAAAATCATGGACGCCTTCCGCGAGCACCGCGTGGGCATGACCATGTTTGATTCAACAAGCGGCTACGGCTACGATGACCGTGGCAGAGATACCTTGGACGCTATATGGGCGGACGTGATGGATGCCGAGGCAGCATTCGTGCGCCATCAGATTGTCAACGGTACGCAGGCACTGACCATCGGGCTTTTCGGGCTTTTGCGTCCGGGTGACGTTATGCTCAGCGTGGCGGGCAAGCCTTATGACACCTTAGAGGAGGTTATTGGCATCACGGGAAAGCCCGGTGACGGCTCTCTTGCGGATTTCGGTGTCAAGTACGATCAGGTTGAGCTGACCGAGGCGGGCGAATTTGATTTTGATACCATTGATCAAAAGCTTGCAGCGTACGGCAGCGCGGTCAAGGTGGTATTCGTACAGCGCTCTAAGGGGTATCTCAACAGAAAAACGCTTTCCTGCGCGCAGATCGGTGAGCTGGTCAAGTTCACAAAAGCAAGATGCGGCGCGTACGTGGTGGTGGATAACTGCTATGGCGAGTTTACCGAGGAAAAAGAGCCCACCGCTTACGGTGCTGACATGATCATCGGCTCGCTGATCAAAAATCCCGGTGGCGGCATGGCAGAAACGGGCGGCTACATTGCGGGCACGGCACGTGCCGTGGAGCTTGCCTCCTACCGCCTGACCTCCCCCGGTGTGGGCTGTGAGGTCGGTGCCACCATGGGGCAGAACAAGAGCCTTTACAAGGGGCTGTTCTATGCACCGCATACCGTGGCGCAGGCACTCAAGACTGCACACCTGGCAGCTTACGTATTTGAAGGACTCGGCTTTGCGGTTGAGCCGCGCTGGGACGAGCAGAGATACGATATCATCCAGACCGTGATCACGGGCTCGCCCGAGGGGCTGTGCGCGCTTTGCCGCGGCATTCAGGCAGGCTCTCCCGTGGATGCATACGTGACTCCCGAGCCTTGGGCAATGCCCGGCTACAACGATCCCGTTATCATGGCTGCGGGGGCGTTCGTGCAGGGCTCGTCCATCGAGCTGTCCGCAGACGGACCGCTGCGTCCTCCTTATACCGCATATTTCCAGGGAGGCTTGACCTATGAGAGCGGTAAGATCGGCATACTGTCTGCTGCAGACAGCATGCTCAGGGAGGCGAGAAAATGAGAATTGTGAAATTTAGCGCAGTGATTTTGCTGTTTGCTTTGCTGTGCGGAACCATGATCGCTTGCTCCGACCAGAGAACGCCTACGGGCATGCAGGACGTGAGCGTGGCAGGGCAGGACTATATGCTGTTTGTGCCCTTGACGTGGGTATCCAACTCCCGCAGTGGCGTTTCGGGTGCGTATTACACCACCTCCGATCACTCCGAGAAGGGCGAGGATCTTGCAAAGCATGCGAAATATTGGACGATTACCGCACAAAAGGTGGCGGACGACGCTGCCGATATGGATGCGTACTGGGCAAAGCTTTCTGCATATTACAGAGAGGCTTACGAGGAGTTTACCGTAATTCCTTACAAGGAGGCGACTGCGGATAAGGCGGAGCAGGTCTATCGCCAGACAACGCTGAAGGTGGATGATGCCCAGGGCAGCAGGTGCGCTGCCCGCGTATATGAGTTTACCGCCAAGGTAAAGGAGTTTGCTCCCACGCAGGATCAGACCGCGCAGGGTGCAATGACCTTTGTGCGCAAGTATTGTCAGGTGATTTGCCAAGCGCAGGACAAAAGCGGCTATTACGTGTTGACCTACAGCGCAAGACAAGAGGATTACGCCACCTTTATTGATCTTTTCATACACGATCTGCCCGAGGGAACCGTGGTGGGTGAATTTTTGATTCTGACCGAAAAGACCTCCCTGACCGCGCCCGAGCTGTTCAAGGATCCGGATGCAGCGGACGATATGATCCCCGCATCCACAAATGAAATGCCGTACCGCTTCTACGTGCCCAAAGCCTGGCGCGTGGGAGAGCTTACCGAATATCCCTGTGCCTTTGCACCGAGTGGCAGTGCAAACGTCACCGTGACCATGTACACGCCATCCAACGTTGCACTGAGTGTGGATCAGTACTGGCAGGGCTACTGCCTGCCCGAATACGAGGCGGTGTTTGACAGCCTTACCGTATCCGAGCAGGTTTGGGAGGGGACGATCGGCGTTGAGAAGGAAACGAAGAATGCAAAAACGTATACCTTTGAAGGAACGATCGGCGGAAAGACCTATCAGTACAAGCAAACCGTGATCGTGCATTCCAGCCTGATCTATTGCATCACCTATACTGCGCTTGCATCCGACGGCAGCTTTGCACAGTATGAAGCAGACTATCAGGCAATGCTTGACAGCTTTACCTTCCGCTAAGATGAGTAGAATTTATCTTGACAACAGTGCCACCACCGCCCTGTGTGACGCTGCAAAGAAAGCAATGATGGACGCCATGGAGTGCTACGGCAATCCTTCCTCGCTGCACGAGGCGGGCTTGGAGGCAGAGCACATGGTACGCCGCGCGCGAGAGCAGGTTTTATCTGCGCTGGGCGTGCGGAACGGGGCAGGACAAATTTATTTTACCGCATCGGGCACGGAGGCAAACAACCTTGCCATTATGGGCAGTGTATTTGCCAAGGAAAGGCTTGCGGGCAAGCGCATCGTGACTACCGAGGGCGAGCATTCCGCGGTGGAGAAGACCTTGCAGGAGCTTGAGAAAAAGGGCTTTGAGGTTTTGCGTATTCCCACCAAAAACGGCGTGCTCGATATGGATTTTGCGCGGAAGGCAATTGATAAGAATACCATTCTTGTTACCGCTATGATGGTCAATAACGAAACGGGCGCGCTGTACGATCTCAAATCACTGTTTGCACTGGCAAAGCAAAACGCCCCGGGGGTGGTGACGCATTGTGACGCGGTGCAGGGCTTTATGAAGGCAATCTTCTCGCCTGCTGCCATCGGTGCGGATATGCTTACGGTCAGCGCACACAAGATCCACGGTCCTAAGGGTGTGGGCGCGTTGTACGTCAGCTCCGAGATCCTCAAGGCAAAAAAGCTTGTCCCCATCATTTACGGTGGTGGTCAGGAGCAGGGTATGCGCTCGGGGACGGAGAACGTCATCGGAATTGCGGGCTTTGGCGCGGCTGCCGCGCAGGCACAGAGCACCTTGCGACCCGATTTGATCCGTATGACGCAGCTGCGCGGCTATCTGGAGCAAAAGCTTGCCGCAATTGAGGGGATCACGCTCAATTTGCCGAGCGGCAGCCGTGCGCCGCACGTTGTCAATCTGACGCTGCCCGATATTAAGAGCGAGACCATGCTCAATCATCTCTCGGCAAAGGAAATATGCGTATCCAGCGGCTCTGCCTGCGCCTCGCACGGCAAAGCTACCTCGCGTGCGCTTGCCGCGTTCGGTCTGACGCCGGAGCAGGCGGATTGCAGCTTGCGCGTCAGCCTTTGCGCGCAGAATACCGAGGCGGAGATTGATGCCTTGTGCGAAGTGCTTGCCGATGCGGTCTGCGCCCTTGTCAGAATCCAC
>JAFNZX010000307.1 GCA_017382615.1 Clostridia bacterium
ATATAGCAAATGATTGCCAAAGGAGGACGCCGCATGAAAAAGAAACGCATCATCATAGCCGTGGTATGCTTGATTCTTGCCGTCCTCATGGTTGGCAGCTTATTCGTAGCCGCAGGCATTGCATTTTCCCGTATAGAGGATTTTCAATTCGGTGGCTTGGTGGGCGAGTTGCTTGCGGGAAAGGATGAGATCATTTCGGGTGACAGCACAACCGACACCGAACGAGAAAGCATTGACGAGCCTTACACCGAGCAGACTCTGCAAGAGGACACCGATTGGTACGTCCCGCCCGACCCCGGTGGCACACCCACGCTGCGCTTCTTCCTCGGTTCTTGCGGTGCGTGGATCGGAAACAACCAAATTCAAGAATTTTTTGAGACCGGGAAAGCTTCCGAGTGGGATCACCGCGCCGTCATTGAAGACTACAATGCCAAATACGTTCACGTTTGGGGCTGGGCAGCTATTTTCAAGGAAACACCCTTACAGCTTGGCTACAAAATAGACGACGAGCCGTCTGTTTACGGAGAAAACGTGGAGATTTACGAGGCTGATCAATCCTCCGTCACGGCAGCACTCGGCATGGGTGCTTTGACAGCAAACAGCATGCGGATCGAAATTCCCGTAGATAAGCTCTCGGGTACACACACGGTGCAAATTCTTGTGCGCAATCAAGGCGGGGACAACGAGGGGGTAATCTGCACGTTTGAAATCGAAAAGCCAATCAATCCAAATGCGCCTGTTTTTTTAGCGGATGCGACCTATCTGCTGCAAGCGCTGCGCACGCAGCGAAGCGTTGGCGTCACAAGCTATTCGTATACCCCGCCTCCCCCTCTGTATTTGGAAGAGGGCGACTTTGTTTCATTGACAACGACTGCTGATCACGGCTATTTGACCATCCTGCCCGAGGATGATTTAGTCGAAAGCACGGGTGCGCGTTATCTGGCGATCAAATATCGCAGATGGTTTCTTGATTCGATCGCACTCTACCTCAGCTCAACCGAACCATACGGTGAACCTTATAAGCTTCCGTGTACTAAAAATGATTGGCAATTCGTCATCATTGATCTGGAAGAGCAGGATTACATCAACAACGCCTACGACCTCGCATGTCTCCGCTTTGACTTTTTTGCTCCGAATGACAATAGAGAGTATAGTTTTGAAATTGCATACGTTGCCACCTTTGACAGCATAGAGGCAGCGCAGGCGTACGACGCGGAGCATCCTTACGCAAAAGGATAATGATAGCATAAAAAGCAAGCCTCATGAGGCTTGCTTTTTTGCTTACAAGAAATAATATTGACAAATATACCACTATATGCTATAATGAAGATGTAAAACAACTTAGAAAGGAGATCACATTATGCGAAAAATCTTCTTACGCGCGTTTTGCTTAGTATTTGTATTGACACTTTGCCTGCCCATGGTGGCATGCGACCTTAGCAATATGCAATTCGGCGGTCTGGTCGGAGAGCTGATGGCAGGAAACAACATAGAGGGCGAGGAAACGCTCGGGCAGATCTACGACGACGTGATCATCGAGGATATTCTCCCCGATATCGAAATCGAAACCGCGATCGATACCAATTGGGATGGGGTCTTTACCGGTGATATTTATACCGAAATGCCTACCGAGGACATTACCTACGATGACGTCATCGGATTCCCCACAGAAGAAATCCAAACAACCGAGCCTCCCATCGTGGACTGCATCATTCCCGAGCCCGTGCTGCACTTCGCATTTGACGAGTGTGACGCATGGATTGGCGACACACAGGTGCAACAATTCTTTACCCCCGGTCAGCACGCAAGCTGGGATTGCCGCGCCGTAATCGAAGATTACTATACCGAATACGTACGTATTTGGGGCTGGGTAGCCTTTGTCTCAGAGCAGATTGAAATAGGATATCAGATCGACTATACCGAGCCGGTATTTGACGATGCATTTATGATTGAAGCGGAACAGCCTATCATTGACGCTGCGCTTTTCATAGGTGCTCACTCCGCTTCCAGAATCGGTGTTATGATCCCGGTTGATACACTGTCTGGCTCTCACACGATCCAAATTGTTGCCCGTGATGAATTCGGCAATCAGCAACAACTGGTTTCATTCAACCTTGAAAAGCCCGCTTATCCGGATAACGCCATTGAGATTCCAACAGACACGTGGGCTGTTACGGGGCACGTACCGCACGTCGTCGGGGCAGACGATCCATCATTCGGTCCGATGCTGGTTGCGGGCGGTATAGAACAAGGTGCTCTTTTGCACCAAGGCTCTGTAGGCATCGGAGAGTTCGATCTTTCACAGTATGAAAAGATGATCGTCTTTTACGGCATTGACAACAGCGAGTTTTCCGTCGAAAACTATAACAACAATCCGAACAACCGCATCATGATCACTAGTACAGAACTCAACATGGTCCATTCCCCCGAGGAATCCGCGATCATTGCCTCTACCGTTTATACGCTGCGAGGCTGGCAGGTCACGCCCATTGAAATAGATCTGACGGGCGTTGATTACAGCGGTGCTGTGCACGTCACTTACGACACGCTTCCCGGCACGTTTATGGTGATCGGCGCAATATATCTTGTGCCTTATTCTGAATAACGCAAAAATATATAAAAACAGGCACTCGCCACGGCGAGTGCCTGTTTTATTGTTCTTTGATCATTCGCCCTTGACCGTGATCACGCGGCAATCGCCGGTATAGGCGGTAGAGGTGATGTATTGTGTAATGCCATTGGGCAGCACGTCCTCGTGGTTGAAATGCACGTGCCCTGCAAATACGGCTACAACGGGAGAATTTTCATCCTCTGCGACAGCCGCATAAAATCTTTGCACGTCGGGACTCCAAGCGCACACGCCGGTGTCACCGCCCATGCCGAGATCCTTGCCCCAGACCTTGGTGCAATCGGCAACCATGCTATCCACGTGCAGCGGCACGTGCAGCATGAGAATGATGGGCTTGCCCATCTCACAGAGTGCCAAGAATTTATCCACGGTTTGTGCC
>JAFNZX010000308.1 GCA_017382615.1 Clostridia bacterium
GCGGTCACGCAGGCGGCAGATAACTGCTCAATGCTGTAAAAAAACCAAATGGAGGCAAATGATGAAAAAATGTGCACTTGCTCTTTGCTTGGCTATGCTCATCGGCTTGCTTTGCACGCCGGTTTTTGCGGGCGAGGATTACGAGCTTTTGCAAAACGGTGACTTCGAGGAAATTACGACGCATTGGGAAAAATATTACCTTGCGGCAGTTGATTACTGTGACAAGGCACACACCGGCAGCGGTGCGCTGCAGATCAACGATCGTCAGCACTCTACCGATATTGCAAGGCAGGTCATCACAAAGCCGCTGGAGCATTACGGCAGCGGTCAGTACGAGCTGTCTGCGTGGATGCGCCTTGCCGATCCCGAGGCAAAGCCCGTTGACGTCATGATCGCCATCGGCGTGTATCTCAAGGACGGTCATAAGTTCTGGTTCTCCACCGGCTGGACGAGAGTGACCTCGGAGTGGACGCATCTTTCCGGTGTGGTCAATATCAGCTGGTCGGGCGCGCTGGAGGAGGCGGAATTTTATCTGGTCACGCCTATGGACGGCGACGAGGATACGAGCAAGAATTTCCGTGACATGATTCTGGACGATTGCTCCATGAAGGTGCTGGGCTATGACGGTGAGCCTTACGAGCAGCCTACGCAAGCACCCGTAACTACCGAACCGGGAACGGATGCACCCGAAACCAATGCGCCCGAGCAGACCACGTCTGCGCCCGAAACCACGGCTCCCGCGCCCGACAGCACGCCTGAAAGCACCCCTGAAGGAGAGAATGAAAGTGCACCCGAAGGCGAGAGCGGGAACGTACAGGAGCAGGGAAGCGGCAAAATTTCCGCCCAAACGTACGTGATTGCAGGTACGCTGGCGGCAGTCGCCCTCATCCTGCTTGGCTGCGGTATTGCGCTGACCGTATCCTATATAAGGGGGAAGCGAAATGAAGCAGGTCAATAAACTGATTCTGGCGGTGACGTGCTACGCGCTGTGCGCCGTGCTGCTTGCGGGCAGCGTCTTGTACGTGGTGACCGATCCGCGCACAAGCGGCGTCGCGCCCGACGCCGGGCTGCCGGGGGAAACGCAACCCGCGCCCGATACGCAGCCCACACCCCCAAAAGACTATTTAGATGCAGAAAGGCAGAACGGAATGCTGATTACAAACGATGCTTTCTTTTCCCCCGCCAACCTATACCGCGCGCTCAGGCTGGAGCATGAGATCATCAATCTGCCCGGTGCTACTGCCGCGGAAAAGGCAGCTGCGCTGCAGGAAATGGGCTTTGGCGGTGCTGTGACCAATGCCGTATGGGATTCGCAATATCTGCAAAGCAAGCTTGCGCTGGCACAGCTCAACGAGTACGTGCAGGCACTGGACGCGCTGGGGCTGCGCGTGTGGATTTATGACGAGAAGGGCTATCCCAGCGGCTCTGCGGGAGATCTGACCGTACAGGGGCATCCCGAATACGCAGCCGTGCGACTGGTGCAGATCACGCACACGGGCAGCGGTACCAAAAAGCAGACCGTGGACGCACCCGACGGCTTTGTCAAGGTGGATTGTGCCTTTATCAAAACCGCCGATACCGAGCTTACGCCTCTTGAGGTGACCGCCAACGGCTCAAAGCTGAGCTTTACAGGCGTGCAAGGGGACTACGTGGCGTATATTTACTGCGCAGCCAACTACGCATATCACTTTGAGTGGAACTCGTCCTACCCCAACATTCTCAACCGCGACGCGGTAGCGCGCTTTATCGAGGTTACCTTTGATACCTATGAGAACGCCATCGACCGCTTTGACACGGTGGTGGAGGCGATCTTTGACGACGAGGCACAGCTCTTGGCGGGGCACCACATCATGCCCGCAGGGCTGAAAAATCCCGTCATTCCGTACGATTACGATATTTTTGAAACCTTTGAAGCCAAGTTTGGCTACGATCCCCGTCCGTATCTGCCGCAGATCTTTACGGGATCGGGTGAGGAAGCAAGACTTGTGCGTGCGCAGTATTACTCCCACGTGGGTGACTTGGTGTCCGAAAACTTCTTCGGACAGATCCAGGAGTGGTGCTTAGCGCACGGTACCGAGCTTTCGGGGCATTTGCTGCTTGAAGAGCAAATGTATTATCACATACCCGTTTACGGCGATTATATCCAATGCTCGCAGCGTATGGGCTATCCCGGCTTTGACGTGCTGGACGTGCGCCCCGTCAACTATCTGCGCAATATGTCCACGGGCGGCAAGTATGCCTCTTCTCCCGCGTGGCTTGCGGGCAAGGAGCGCGTGCTCATTGAAATCTGCCCGGTCGCAGACCCCGATGAGTTTGCTACCAATCACCTGGATTATGCGCTTGGCTGCATGACCTTTGCCTACTTTGACGGCGGTAATCAGATCGCATCCTACTATTCGCAGGCAAATAACGATCCCGCAACGGGCAATGCCTTCAATACCTACGTCGGCAGACTTGGGTCTATGACCGTAGGTGCGCAGAATCTGACGCAGGTTGCCATCTATTACGGTATTGATACCGTGGGCGGTGAGTACCGTGCACCCGATTCGCAGAATTTGTACGATTCCGTTGCCGCAGCGCGTAAGAACGACGCGCTGGTGGGCGCAATTGCCGATAAGGTGCGCAAGAACGGCTTGGATTACGTGTTCTTAGACGACCGCTCCATGCAGGGCGGCAGCGTCAAGGAAGGTGCTTTGCAGGTGGGGAATTTCGCCTTTACCACCGTCATCGTGCCCGCTGCTGAGATCATGGAGATCGAGAGCATGCGCATGCTTTTTACCATATTTAATCAGTTTTTAATTGTATTACAAAGATACACAAAAAGCATTTGAATACCAAGCGTTCTCCGGAATAAAAAAGGTGGCGAGTTTCACAACTGACCACCTCCGACACAAAACTACCAACAAAGTCCTCCCACATTGTCTATGACCGCAGTCACTGACATCATTGACTGCATATAATCAATAGACTCTTGCTTTGGAGCGTCCAAGAGTTCCGTATAAAACTGCACAACTGCATTTCGGCAACCATTCAATTCAACGGCACTCATTGACAATAAACCAAGTTCTTTTTTTACCATTTCACACTCCCCATAACTGGTAAAGTGTCTATTTTTTGGAGTATATCCTTTCAGAAACTCCTTATTCTCTTTTGTCAATTCTTTGATGTACATAACTATTGTTCTTTAATTGTACTGCAAAGATAAAACATTTGTGACTTATATCCAAGCGTTCTCCGGTTTTAATGCCAAATCACTCGCTTATCATTGTAGCACTCACTTTCGTCATCTACCTCAACAATTTGAATAATCTCCAAA
>JAFNZX010000309.1 GCA_017382615.1 Clostridia bacterium
GCTCCGCCCAACAACGTACCGCAGGACGCACAGCGCGGCGGAAATATCAGGCGGCGCAAAACTACGCCCGCGCTCATTTCTCCACCTCGGTGCGCAATCTTTGCGCAAGCCCCGTGTAACGCATGGACTGGCGGTTGTTACCCACCATTTGCGCCACGACCTCCTGTCTGCCCACGAAAATGACCATATTCTGCGCACGCGTGACCGCCGTGTAAAGCAAATTGCGCGTCAGCAGCATGGGAGGTGCGCTGTACATGGGCACGATAACGATGGGGTACTCGCTGCCCTGGCTCTTATGCACCGTGATGGCGTACGCGTGCTCCAGATCCTCCAGAGAGGAAAAATCATATTCGACCATGCGGTCGTCAAACTCAATATCCATGACGCGGTCAGCGACGTGAATGCGGCGAATGACGCCCATGTCGCCATTGAAAATCCCGCTGCCCTGCTGGCCATCGGTACGCTCCCAAACCACGTCATAGTTGTTACGCACCTGCATGACGCGGTCACCCTCACGAAATACAGTATCGCGGAAGGTATACTCGCGCTTGCCCTGTGCGGGCGGATTCATGCGACTTTGCAGCAAGAGATTTAAGTGATCCGTGCCTCCCTCACCGCGACGCGAGGGCGTGATGATCTGTGTGCCCGTCCGCGCCATTTCCCCATAGGTACGGGGCAGGCGGTTTTGGTACAAATCGGCAATGGTAGCCGCAATATCCGCGTCACTCTGGCGCGGCAGGAAGAAAAAGTCGTTATTTTTAACGCTCAGATCGGGCATTTGCCCCTTATTGATGGCGTGCGCGTTGGTCACGATCAGTGACTGTTGCGCCTGCCTGAAAATCTCGTCAAGACATACGGTCGAGAAGCGTCCGCTTTCGATCAGATCGTGCAGCACGTACCCCGCGCCCACGCTGGGCAGCTGATCCGCGTCGCCGATCAGAATAAAACGCGCGCCGGGCTTGACAGCCTTGAGCAAATGGCACATCAAGGCATTATCCACCATGGACGCCTCGTCTACGATGATCACGTTCTCCTCTAACAGATCCTGCTGATTCTTGCGGAATTTGCCGCCCGTTTCATCATCGCCCGAAAACTCCATTTCCAAAAGTCTGTGAATGGTCTTTGCCTCGGTTTGGGTAGATTCGGACAAACGCTTAGCCGCTCTGCCCGTGGGTGCTGCAAGCGCGACCTTATGCCCCATACCCTTGAAAATATCAATCAGCGCGCGCACAACGGTGGTTTTACCCGTACCGGGACCACCCGTCAAGATCATAACACCGCTCTCAAGCGCTGCGTAGATCGCCTTTTTTTGCATCGTGGCGTACTGCATGCCGCTCTTGCGCTCTTCGTTTTGAATGAACGCGTGCACGTCACCTGCATCGACCGACGCACAAAGTCTATCCAGCAGCACCAGCTTTTCGGCAATATACACCTCCTGGGCATACACGCGGCTGTCGTAGAGGTACTGCGTACCGTCAAACATGGAATAGCACACACGGTTATCGCCCAGCAAACGGCTGACGGCGGCATCCGCCGCACTCTCCTCTACGCCAAGCAGCTTTGCCGCCCCTGCGACCAGCTTATCGCGCGGCAGGCACACGTGCCCGTTTTGCGCGCTGTTGGAGCGCAGCATATAGAGAATGCCGCTCTTGATCCTTTCCTCGTTGTCCCCCGCCATGCCAAGGCTTTGCGCCATGGCGTCCGCACGCTCAAAGCCGATGCCCTCGACCTCATTGCACAGCCTATACGGGTTGGCACGCGCGATATCCACCGCCGAGCCGCCCCATTTTTTATAGATCCGCACGGTCATTGCCGCACCGAAATAGTCGCGAAAGAACATCATCGCCGAGCGAATTCCGGCTTTTTCGTTGAAGTCCTTACCGATCTCCTTGGCTTTTTTCATAGTGATACCCGAAATCTCGGCAAGCCACTCGGGGTGGTTTTCCATAACGTCCAAGGTATCCTCGCCAAAGCGTTGCACGATCTTTTGCGCGGTCTTGGGTCCTACGCCCTTGATCGCACCCGATGCCAGATAGCGCAGCACGCTTGACGCGTCCGCAGGCATTTCGCGCTCATAGGATTCCACGCGAAATTGCGTGCCGTATTTGGGATTGTGCACCCATTTGCCCCAGGCGTTGATGCGGTCGCCCTCGGCAATATACGGCATCGTGCCCACAATTGTGATCAGCTCGTCGTCATCCGTACCAAAATCGCAAATGGCATAGCCGTTGTCCTCGTTGGCATAGATGACGTGCTCAATGCTGCCCGAAAGCTTGACCAGCCCGCGCTCGTCCTGCTCCTGCATATACGCTTGATTGTCCTGCATTTTGCCGTGCACTCCCTTCCTGATTATTTATCCAATTACTCTGTAATCCGCACCGTAGTACGCAAGCAGCTCCAGAATTTGCTCGTCCGGCACGCCTTCCTTGCCGATCACGCCATCCAAAAGAGAGGCATCGATCAGCACCACGATGCGGCGCATGCCCTTACGAAAAAATGCGGAACGCGCCTCATGCAACAGCACGTCAAGCAGTTCCGCATCTTTTTGGTTTCTCAGCTCAATAGCAGCCACCACTCTTCCCGACGAGCAAAACGCTTCTATCGGAAGCTTGATCGCACACCACAGCCCAAACACCGCAAGCATTGACACCGTCACCGCCAGCAGCGTATCAAATAGTTCCATTTTATCACCCCCGCACAGTATATGCAGGGAAATATGTATTTGTCAGATTAAAGCAGCTCTGCTGCCAGTACGGGAGCAAGATCCTTTGCTTCCCAAGGTGCATCCACGTCTTCTCTGCCCATGTGACCGTAAGCGGCAACTGCAGAGTAAATGGGTCTGCGCAGATCAAAGCGCTTGATAATTGCTGCAGGACGCAGGTCTACGTGGCGCAGTACCGCCTCGGAGATCTTATCCTCGTCCACCTTTGCAGTTCCAAAGGTATCGATCATAACGGACACGGGCTTTGCAACACCGATGGCATACGCAACCTGCACCTCGCACTGGTCAGCCAAGCCTGCAGCAACCACGTTCTTTGCAATGTATCTTGCAGCGTAGGATGCAGAACGGTCTACCTTTGTGGGGTCCTTGCCCGAGAACGCACCGCCGCCGTGGCGTGCGTAACCGCCGTAGGTATCAACGATAATCTTTCTGCCGGTCAAGCCGGTATCGCCTGCAGGGCCGCCGATGACGAATCTGCCGGTGGGGTTAACGTAGATCTTGGTATCCGCATCGATCAGATTTGCGGGCACGATGGGCTCAATGACGTGCTTGATCATATCTGCACGGATCTGCTCAACCTCTACGTCGGGGCTGTGCTGGGTGGAAATCACCAGCGCGTCAACACGAACGGGCTTGCCGTCGTGGTATTCTACAGTCACCTGGGTCTTGCCGTCGGGACGCAGATAGGTCAGCATGCCGTTCTTGCGTACCTCGGTCAGACGAAGTGCCATCTTATGTGCCAAGGAAATGGGCAGGGGCATGAGCTCCTCGGTCTCGTTGCATGCATAACCGAACATCAAGCCCTGGTCACCTGCACCGGTGTCCAGACCGTCAGTATCCACGCCTGCCTTTGCCTCCAAGGACTTATCAACACCCATAGCAATGTCGGGGCTCTGCTCGTGAATGGAGTTGATGACAGCGCAGCTGTCGCAGTCAAAGCCGTACTTTGCGCGGTCGTAACCGATCTCGCGAACGGTCTCTCTTACAATGCTCTGAATATCTACGTACGCAGAGGTGGTAATCTCACCCATGACGCATACAAGGCCGGTGGTTACAAAAGTCTCACAAGCAACGCGAGCCATGGGGTCAGCTGCCAGCATGTTGTCAAGAACTGCATCAGAGATCTTATCGCAGATTTTATCGGGATGTCCTTCGGTTACACTTTCACTTGTAAACAGTACTTTTTTCATGTCTTTTCCCTCTTTTTATGTCAAATTTTATTATAATCAAATCAAAAAGCTCAGCCACTCGATGCCGCTTGAAACGCCAAAGCAGATGAGTGTGACGATCACACCCGCGATCATAACGCCAAGCAGCGCAGAAAGCATGGCACGCCAAAACTTCATATGAATGGTGGCAGCGACCAGAGATCCCGTCCACGCACCCGTCACGGGCAACGGAATGGCAATGAAGAAGCAAAGTCCCCAAAAGCCAAAGCGCTGAATCTTATCGGTGTTCTTTTCCGCCTTGCGGCGCAGCCATGCGGCAAAGGCACGCACAAATTTAATGGGCAATTTCTCCATCCAGGTCAAGACCTGACGGATCAGCAGCAAAATAAAGGGGACGGGCAGCATATTCCCTGCTACGGCTAACAGATAGGTCAGCCACCAGGGCGTTTCGGTAGCCCAGCCGAGTGGGATTGCGCCACGCAGCTCGATGACGGGCACCATGGAGCACAGAAAAATGCCCAGCTCCTTGCCGCCGCTCATGAGAAAATCGATCAGCGCTTGTTTGATTTCTTCCATTCTTTACTCCAAATACAGGATTATTTCGCCCACAGATTGACAAACCACTCGGCTTCTCCGCCCAGAATGACAAAGAACAAAATCAGCGAAGCAGCAACCAATGCAAGGCCTGCCACCGTGATCAGAACGTTAGTTTTCTTATCTGCGGCAATTTTGGTTTCCATTTGTGCGCCTGCGATCTTGACGCGCGCGTAACGCAGCGCAATGGAAACAGGTTTATAAAGGATCATAACCAGCGCGGCATTGAGTACCGCCTTGGTCAGATTAAAAGGCAAAATTAATGTGGGGAGCATCGCCATAACGACTTCCCGGGTATATATCTCCGGAGCAAACAGCGGTGCAACAATCAAGTTCATGCCAAGCATGAATGCTGTCATACTCAGCACAGCGGCAACAAGGCCTATCACAGCCCCCAAAAGGTCACGTCGGAAACGATAGATCAACGCTGCCACCACGGCAAAAGACGCCGAGGACACAAAATCCATCAAAAGACCGTAAACTCCGGTGTCTCCGATCGTCACAAATTCAAGCAGAGCCGTTACCGCAGAAATGACGACTGCAGCCACGGGTCCGAACAAAAGTCCGCCGATCGTAATGATGGCGTCCTTGATATCAAAGGTCAAAAAGACCACGTTGATACGGAAAAGCGGCATGACCGCAAACGCCAAAGCGCAAAACAGCGCGATCATAACCATGCGCAAAATACGTTCCTTTGCGCTCGTTTTTGCTTTATTTTTCATAAAAAATCCCCCTTAAGATAGACTTGGGGGAAAGGACAATTTGTCTGCCTTGGCAAACTTTCTTATTCTTTCCCATCCGGACTGTACCGTCGGTCAGGGAATCTCACCCTGTCGGCTCTGCATATAACGCAGAGTTTGTAGACTATGTGCATGCACGTTCACTACCGGTATGGAATTTCACCAATTCTCAAAAATAAAATGTGGGGGATGGGATGAAACTCATCCCATCCCCCGAATATACGTTCAAATATTTATGATCGTAAATTACTCGATGATAGCGGAAACGACGCCGGAACCAACGGTTCTACCACCCTCACGGATAGCGAAACGCAGACCCTCTTCGCAAGCGATGGGGGTGATCAGCTCAACGGTCATGTCAACGTTGTCACCGGGGCGGCACATCTCAACGCCTGCAGGCAGGGAGATAACGCCGGTAACGTCGGTGGTTCTGAAGTAGAACTGAGGTCTGTAACCAGCCAGGAAGGGCTTCTTACGGCCGCCTTCCTTCTCAGTCAGAACGTATACGTGGCCAACGAACTTGGTGTGGGGGTTAACGGAACCGGGCTTAGCCAGAACCTGACCTCTTTCGATCTCCTCCTTAGCAACACCACGGAGCA
>JAFNZX010000310.1 GCA_017382615.1 Clostridia bacterium
GAATTTATCGGCAACGCATCGGTCATCGTGCCCATCCAGCCCATGTGGAAGGAAAGGACAGACATGATCGGGTATTATAACGAGTTTACGGGCAAGTTCAACGAAACTCTGCTGCTGCAAAAGATGTACGAGGCAAATTACCGCAGGGATATGTACGTCACGGTACTGGACGAGATGAACATTGCAAGAGTGGAGTATTACTTTGCAGAGTTCCTTTCGCTGCTCGAGCTGCCCGACCCCGAAAAGAGATACATTGACGTGGTTTCCGACGTGCAAAAGGGCGACCCTGCCCTACTCAAGGGCGGCAGACTCAAGCTGCCCCCCAATATGTGGTTCGTGGGCACGGCAAACAACGACGACTCCACCTTTGCCATCTCTGATAAGGTGTATGACCGCGCCATGGTCATCAATCTTGACAGAAAAACGCAGTTCTTTGAGGCAGCCCCTGCCAAGCAGGTGCGCATCTCGGCAGATCAGTTTGACGCCATGGTAGCGCGTGCGCAAAAGGAATACGGCATGACGGCAAGAAACGCCAGAAGGCTGAAAAAGCTGGACGCGTACATGATCGATAAATTCAAGATCACGTTTGGTAACAGAATTATGAAGCAGATCAGGCAGTACATTCCCGTGTACCTTGCCTGCGGCGGTGACGAGCTGGACGCCTTGGACGATATTCTGTCCAAGAAGGTGTTCAGAAAGCTGGAGGCGCAGAACCCCATCTACGTGCGCAACAGCGTGCAAGGGCTTTGCAGCTACCTTGACGAGCTGTTCGGCTACGACCGTATGAAATTATGTAAGGAATACTTGCGCAGATTCGAAAGAGCGGCGTAAGAAACATATTTGAAAAAAACCTATAATTGGTGGTAGGGGGCGGCGCCCTCGACGCCCCACCCAATGATTTGTAGGGGGCGACGTCCTCGACGCCCCGCCCTACACAAACAAATCTTTTTGCAATGTAAAAATTCTTTGTGCCTGTGCGGGGCGGTCGCCGCATGCGGCATGACGTCGCCCCCTACCGACAGACGGATCGCGCAACCGAACCGTTTGCGGTATCATTTGTTATTCCCTATTTTTTACGAAAGGAAGTCCGATATGCACGAGCTGGATATATACTACCGCGCCTTAAAGCAGCTGCGCGCGCAGACGGCAACGCATGACAAAAGCCGTCGCTTTACCGAATCGGTCAAGCACGCGCCCAATCAAGGCGATGCACTTTGCGCCCATCGCACGCTCTGCCATATAAAGGAGGATTGGGTGGAGTTTATCGAAACGCATCTTCCGTACGTGGAAAAGGCGATCAAGGAAGAACGACAGTTCATCCGCCGTGAGGGCGAGACCGTGGATATCGGCAAAGCCAAAAAGGTTTCGCGTGATTCCGTTGAGCACTTAGCGCGGCACAGCGAGATGATCACGCACCTGCCCGACGAGGGCGAGATGCTGATCCCGGACAGAATCTACATTACCGAAAACACCAGCAATTACACGGTCTATGAAAACAGATTTTTGTATTTGCTGCTGACCTTTATGAGCGATTTTGTGGAGATGCGCTATTCCAAGATTGCCGAGCTGGGAAACACCTATCACGCAACGCTGGATACGCATAAAAAGGTGATGATGGGCAAGCGCACGGTGGAGCTGGAGCTGCACTTTTGCGAGATGGCAAAGTCTGATCCTTACGCGCTGACCGAAGAGGGAACGAGCTCCATGTTAGAGCGTGTGGACGCCATTCGCGTGATTACCAACATGCTGCTCATGACTCCTTTGATGAAGGAGGTTGCCAAAGCACCCCTGATCTCGCCGCCCATCACCCGCACCAACGTGCTGCGTATGGATAATAATTTCAAATACGCGGTCGAGCTTTACGATTATTTGGTGGCGTACGAGGGTGACGGCTATACCATTGAGCAAAGGGACGTAGAGCAAAAACCGTTTGCGGATGCTTTGGAGAGTGAGATTGACGAGCTGGTTGCCATGACCTCGTATCTTGCGTACAAGCACGGCAGCGAGATGAGCAAGACGCTTGAGCAAAGATACCTTGCCGCAGAGCTGGCGGCTCAGGAGCAGGCAGAGCAAAAAAGACGCGAAAGATTGGAGCAGCTCAAGGCGCGTGCGCACGAGAGCGCGGCATCCATGGAGGAATATTTGTTGGCACTGGAGGAGCAGAATCGCATGCTGGAAAGGCATGCCGATCAGCTGCGTGCCGCAACCGAATCCCTGCAAAAATCCGTAGACCGCGAGGCACAGAGGCTGTCTGCGGTGTATTATGAGCAATGCGAGCAACGCTTTGCGGAAAAGAGAGAGAGTCTGATTGCCGCTTATGAGCAAAAATTGGCGGATAAGGAGGCAGCGCTGGCTGCAGCTGTACAGCAGGGGGAGATCACCGCTGCAGAAAAGGACGGCTTGCAGGCGCGTGTGCATGCGTTGCAGCACCGTTTGGGCGAGGTGCCCCCCGAGGATACCACCTCGCGCGAATATATTGCACAGCTGGAGCGTGAGTACGCCTGGTTTGCGGATATGTTTGAAAAGAATTGGAAGCTGACCAAAAAGCGCATCCGAAAGGATATTCTTTGGTCAAGCGATCGAAAAAAGAAACTTTAACGTTCTGTAAGTGCGCGCGCCGCATTTGCTTTTGGAAGGGAGAGGCATTGATATGCGAAAAAAACATCCCAAAATCAAATATATCGTGCTGCTTGCGCTGATCTTATTCTTTGGGCTTGCTGCCGTGATTGCCATTTTTATGGCATCGGTCAATAACGGCTTGCCTATGGATAATCCACTGATCCCGTCGGAATCGGTGCTGGTGCTGGGGCTGCTTGCTCTCGCGCTGCCCGTTCTGCTGCTTGCGCTGATCATTTCGGTCAGCAAAAAGTCCAAAAAGCTGCGCAGGATCGAGGCACAGCCGGACGCAAAGCTCAGTGATAGGCTGGATGGCAAGCAGGATCCGCCCAAGCCCGTAAAGGGGAGCGGTGCCGGTGTCGGCAGCGGTGTCGGTTCTGCGCCCGGCGCGCCCGAGCGTGCGGACGGGGAAAGCAGATTTTTCATGCTGGCAAAGACGGATGATATCATGCGCAAGTATTCCGCGCCTGCGTACGATCCGTCCGTGACCTTGTCAAGCTTTTGCGAGAGCTTTCAGGCGTACGCAGCAGGAAATCTGGGACTATACTACGATATTTCGGATATTCGCCGCTTTGTTTCCAATCTGGGCGTTTCCCATATTTTGGTTATGCAGGGTATGTCGGGTACGGGTAAGACCTCCTTGGCATACGCATTTGGAGAATTTATCGGTAACGCATCGGTCATCGTGCCCATCCAGCCCATGTGGAAGGAAAGGACAGACATGATCGGGTATTATAACGAGTTTACGGGCAAGTTCAACGAAACTCTGCTGCTGCAGAAAATGTATGA
>JAFNZX010000311.1 GCA_017382615.1 Clostridia bacterium
CAGCACCCTCCGGCGTTGAATTTTTTGATGGATTTTGTCAAAGCGAGTCGAAGCAAGATACGCATCTTGCAAGGCGAGATTTGGCGAAAGACGCGAAAAATTCTCGCCGCAGGGCGTATGAGTTCGGCTCTCTTCGGCTATTGCGTTTATTATACCACAGCTCCCGTGATTTTGCAACGCTTACGCCCCCGTTTTTGGTTTTGGCTGCTATTTTTCAAAATTATTATTGCTTTTTTTCTTGCACCGTGGTATAATATGATAAAGCACTGCTTGAAAAAAACAGTGCCGTGAATATGCACGTTATATTCTTTGTAACTCCACCATTCACGCCTAAACTTCACCTAATAATGGGTCAGAGCCCATTGGGGGAGCAACGCCCGCGGTGAAGCTTTCATCACTATTTCAGCCGCCGAAGGCGGCGCGGAGGTTATTATGAGCAATCGCATTCGCGCGCTGGTGCTGTTTGGCGCCATCCTATTGCTGTCGTCCTCACTTTTGGTTGCTTGCGACCGGGGCGGCACACCCCCTGAGGTCACCACCGAAGTCACCCCCGAATCCACGACTGCACAAAAGGAGACCGAGCCCGTGACAAAGCAGGAAACGACCGAGGAAATTACCACACAAGAGCCTACTACAGAAGAGGTCACGACAGAGCCCCCCGAGCGTACCCCCGACGGTACGATCCCCTTCGTGCCCGATCATCCCGAGACGATCAGCACGGATTGGAAGGCAATCTGGCTTTCGCAATTTGACATGCAGCCCATCTATACCGAGGGCAACAAGCAGCGTAACGAGGCGGATTTCCGTAATCGGATGGTGCAGGTACTGGATAACGTGCAGAGCGACGGCTTTAACACCGTGGTGCTGCAGCTCCGTCCTTATGCTGACAGTATTTATCCTTCAGAGGTATATCCTCCGAGTAAATATGCCATTGGTACTTACAGCGGCGAATTCACCTACGATCCCGTTGCAATCATCATGGAGCTTTGTAAAGAAAGAAATCTTTCCGTACACGGCTGGATCAATCCCATGCGCGGCATGAGTGAGGACGAGATCAAGCAGGTGGATGACCGCTACCTGATCAAGCAGTGGTATAACGACGCCGCCAAGAAGGGCGACTATATCGTATTCGTCAACAAGAACTGGTATCTCAACATTGCACATCCCGAGGTTCGTCAGCTTATCTGTGACGGTGCTGCAGAAATTCTTAACAAATACGAGATGGACGGCATCCACATGGACGACTACTTCTATCCTACTACGGACGCCTCCTTTGACAGCAAGGCTTACAGCACGTACAGAAAGGGCGGCGGCACGCTCTCCCTTGCCGATTGGCGCAAGGATTGCCTGAGCTCCTTGGTTGCCGAGCTTTACGCAACCGTTAAGGCACACGACCTGCGCGCGCTGTACGGCATTTCCCCCGCCGGCAACATTAACACGGTCCGTGACAGTCACTACGCCGACGTGGATACCTGGTGCGCAAATCCCGGTTATATTGATTACATAATGCCGCAGGTGTATTTCGGCTTTGAGCACGCAAACTGGGCGTTTGACAAGACCTGCAACATCTGGCAGGATATTATCAAGACAGACTACGTCAGCCTGATCGTTGGCATGACCTTTGGCAAAGCACTTTCCGGCGTAGACAACTACGCAGGTGCTGCAGGCAAGGATGAATGGACGCGACATAAGGACATTATGCTGCGCTCTCTGCAATACACCGAGGAGCTTGACAAATGCGTAGGCGTGACCGTTTTCTGCTATCAATACCTTTGGGATCGCGCAAACGGCTCAATCGTAGCAGGCACCAAGCAGGAGCACGAGGCGTTCTCCGCTTATTTAAAGGAAGCAACCTGGCACAAGTAAGCCAATGCACAAATGATAAATCATAAAAATCCGACAGAGCGCCTGTCGGATTTTTTTGTGTGATATTCTCTTTTAGCATAAGCGAAATACCATAATTCGCTCACGCGGATCATTTGTGGCAAAAAGGTCGTCGCAATCGATCTCGTCATAAAACTCAAGCTCATCAAGCGTCATGAGATAACACATATATTCATCGGACGGATAATAGAAAAGCAGTAGCATTTCCCGCCTCTTTGCGTAGTAAGACTCCATGATCCTTGCCATCACCTTGTGCAAAAGCTCCACCGAAAACGGATTGAAGAAATAACATGCGGTGACGCACGGGGGCACCTCGTACGCCTCTGCTTTTGCAAGCACAAAATCCGTAGCTTCCCTGCACTTTGCCGATTTGCGGTTTTGCACAGCATCCGCATAAATACGCTCGTCATATTCGATGCCAATCGTCCTCGCCCCCGTTTGGGCAGAGAGGAAAAAGCCAACGCGCCCTTTTCCGCAGCCGTAGTCCAAAACCGTATCGGATTTGATAATCATGCCGCTTTGCACAAGGCGTTCAAGCACGCAGTAGGGTGTGGGCTCATACGGATAACGGTATTCGTCGGAATTGATATCGTCACGCCCCTGAGTACGAATTTGCAACAGATCATCCCACCCGTTTTTGCGTTCCGTCATGTTTCAATCTCGCCCTTCCAATCAAGAATACCGCCAAATTCTACGATATTGGTGTATCCCAGCTTGACCAACTTTTCGGATGCTTCCTTGCTGCGTCTGCCGCTGCGGCAGTATACAAAGATCAGCTGATTTTTATCGGGCAGTTCGGGAATTTCCGCCGTGCCTATGGTTTCATTGGCAACGTTGATCGCACCCGGGATATGTCCCGCTGCGAACTCATCGGGTCTGCGCACGTCAAGAATGATGTAGCCGTTCTCGCTTTCCATCATCCTCACCGCCTCGTCCATAGAAATCGAGCGGTACGTAATTTCTTGCTTTTGACTTGCCGCACATCCGGTAAACATCAGCGCGGACAAAAATAACGGTAGTAGTTTTCTCATATTCATCAATATTTCACCGGCAGTGGATTTTGTGCGTGAACGGTATCGATAACGTCAATGACCTGCGCCGCCATTTCGCAGGTCACGGACAGCGGTGCACCCTCGGTAATGGCACGGTAAACGCTTTCATAAATCGCTTTCGTGCCTACGTCAAAGGCATTGCCCGTGTAATTGCCCTGCTCCTCGTGTGCGTTAAGCTGCTCCCAGCAATAGATCGGACGCCAGTTATCGTCATGAATAAAGGTTTCCTGCACGGGACGCTCGGGGTTCTCTCCATCCACGATATACTTCATGGTATAAGCACCCGGGGTGCTCTTGAACGTGCCGCGCGTGCCCTGGATCTTAAGGTTGAAGTCATTGTAGGCATCGATGGAGGAGATCTCCATATCGATCACGGGTCTGCCGGGCGCGCTCAAAATGATCTTGGCGTAGTCCTCGGCGTCTCCGCTTGTCAGGGCGAGATCCAGCTTGGAGAACGCCACGCGGGTTTTGTCGTCAAAGTCCAAAAAGCCGAGTGCCATGGCGATGGGGTGAGGTCCGGTATTATACACGCTGCCCGCAAGCTTTTTTTGCAGCGTCTGCCAGTCCCAGCGGCGGGCAAAGCCGTTATAGAAAATGCTGATCTGCTTGATCTCGCCCAACTTGCCCGAGCGAATGGTTTCCAGTGCGTGCAAATAGAACGGTGCTTCCTGCGTATTATGGAACACAGCCAGCACGCAACCCTTTTCCTTGGCGATACGCATCAGCGTTTCGCATTCCTCGCGGTTACGCCCGAAGGGCTTTTCGCACAGCACGTTAAATCCATGCTCCAAAAGCTCCTTGGAGATGGGATAGTGCATCTCGGAGTAGGACGCGTTGACCACCAAATCAACGTCATTACGCCCAAACAGCTCACGAAAATCCTCAAGAATCTCAGCCCGAGGGAAATCATTTTCCGCAAGCGCACGGCGGTGCTCATCAGCATCCACCACGCACGCTACTTCAAAAAGCGTATTGGCATCCGAAAGATAAAACGCACCGTGAATATTGCGTCCGCTTCTTCCCTGTCCGATAATGGCAACTCTCAGCTTTTTCATAGTAGGCTCCTTTCAAAATCAAATCATTTTGATGCCACCGACGAATACGTCGCTGACGTTGATGCTCTCGTCAAATACGATGATATCCGCATCCATACCCGCCCGTAGGCTTCCCTTATGCAATGCAAGCAGCGCAGCGGGGGTAGCGGTCATCATACGCACCGCATCGATGATATCAAATCCGCACTCGTCACGCATGACGCGGACCAGGCGGTCCGCCGTAGCAATACTGCCTGCAAACGCCGTGCGGTCGGGCAGCTTGCAAACGCCGTCCTCCACAATAAACGCACTTCCGCCCTTGAACTGCCCCTCCCGAAGGTCGGTTGCGGCAATATCCAGGCTGTCTGTCACCAACGCGACCTTGTCCATGCCCTTGATCTTGACGATCATGCGCACCAGCTCGGGCGGCAGATGCTTGCCGTCCGCAATGATCTCCACGTAAAGCTCGTCGCGCAAAAAGGCACTTTCGATCACGCCAAGAGAACGGAAGCCGTGATCGCGCGTCACGGTCGAGGTGCAGGAATACAGGTGCGTGATCAGACGCATGCCCTGCTCGATCGCGGTAGCGACGTCCGGATATTTGGCATTTGTATGCCCTGCCGAGGGCAGAATGCCGTGCGCATGCAGATACGCTGCAAAGGTGCCGTCGGGGTCATTTTCAGGTGCATACGTCCAGCGCGCAATATCGGCACCGTACTCCCCTATCAGAGTTTCATATTCCTCAAGGTTAGGGGGTGTGATATACGTTGGGCATTGCGCCCCTGCCTGCGCAGCGGACAAATACGGCCCCTCCAGATGCGCACCGATCAGATTACTTTTGACCTGCCCGCTCTTTTTGGCAGCGGCAATATCCTGCAAGGAGCGTTGCATCACGTCAAACGGTGCTGCCATCACGGTTGGCAAAATGGTGGTCGTGCCGTGAGATAGATGCACGTTGCAACCTTTTATCACCTCTTCGGGCGAGGTATCCGTAAAGCCGTGCCCTCCCGCACCGTGGGTGTGCAGATCGATCAGCCCCGGGCTGACGTACTTCCCCGTATAATCGTATATCGTATCACAATCAAGCAGTTTATTTGCAACGGAAGCGATTTTTCCGTTTTCTAAGTAAACATACCCGTCGAACAAGGTGTTCTCAAGTATGATCTTATCACTTCTGATCCCGATCATGGCGTCAATAATGCCGCGCTGTCGCGGTCAAGATACAAAATCGCGTTGTCGTGCATACGCAGCACGCTTGCGGGACAGTGCTCGTCAATGCTGCCCGTGAGCGTTTCCTTCACCGCCCACGCCTTGGCAGGTGTCGGCACGATGCAAAACAGATACGGCGCGCGCGTCAAAGCAGGCACGGTTACGGTAAGGGCGTGCGTGGGGACTTGATCGATCGACGCAAAGCAGCCGTCGTTGACCTGCTGCTGTCTGCATATCTCGTCCAGCTTGACTGCCTTGACCGTTTTAGAATCGCGAAAATCCGCAACGGGCGGATCGTTAAAGGCAATATGCCCATTCTCGCCAATGCCCATGACGACAACGTCGGCAGGATTCTCATCCAGCAGCGCACCGTAGCGGACAGCCTCAGCGTCTGCATCACGGGCAGTAACGTCAATCAGATTGACGCTTGCAAACGGCACGGAATCAAAGATGTGCGCGCGCAAAAAATTGCCAAAGCCCTGCGGTGCATTCGCGTCAAGACCGATGTATTCATCCATATGATAGGCGTTGATACGACTCCAATCGATATCCTGATCGGCAACAAGGCTTGCCAGCACCTCGTTTTGCGAGGGTGCAGCGGCAAAGATCACGTTGATCTGCGGCTTTGCTGCCAGCAGCTCACAAAACTTGCTTTTGATATCCTGTGCGGCTGCTGCGCCCATTTGGGCACGCGTTTGGTAAATGTTGACCTGCAGCTTATCTGCTTTCATCTCAGATCTCCTTTAATACTTGATTTAGCTTTGCAACGGCATCGGAAAACGCCGCTTTCTGATCTGCATATTTGTACGGATTTTCAAACGTTACGTCGGTCAGCGCATTGAGTCCCGCAAAGGTTTCCAAATGCGGCTCAAGCGAAACGAAAAAGTCAGCTTTGGTGCGGGATTGGAAATCGGACAATATCTCCTTGATCCTCGCTTCCCCCATGCCCGCGGGAACGATTGCACCGCGAGAGAGCGCGTCCTTGATATGGAAATACGTAACGTAATCGTAAAGCAACTCGTACGCCTCGTACGGCTCATAGCCGCCAAGAACGAAATTGCCCATATCAAATACAGCACGCAGCCGCCCACCAAACGCATCCAGCAGCTCCTTGCACTGCACGGGTGACTCGCCAAAGATCTTTGCTTCATTCTCATGGCACAGTGTAACGCCATAGGAATCGGCAATATCCAGCATACGCCCAAGCGCATCCACTACCTTCGATTTGCAGTCTTCTCTCGTCTGTCCCGCAGGCAGATAAAAGCTGAACATGCGCACGTATCTTGCGTCAAGACACACAGCCGTTTCGCAGACGCGCTTTGTAAGTTCCATGTGCGCGTTCAAATCACCATCCAAGGATATCTTACCCAGCGGTGAGCCGATGGAGCTGATAACGATACTGTAGTCGTCCAGCTTGCAACGCACCTCTTTTACGTCGCACGGCGTCATGTCCGCCACGTTTTTGCCGTCTGCATGGCGCAATTCCAGATACTTGATACCAAATCCGTTCAAAGCCTCAAGCTGCTCGACCAAGCTGCCTGCATATTCATCCGCAAAGGCGGAAAGCATCATTTTTGCCATATTAATCTCCATGCCGCCTATGGCGGCTCAAATAGTGATGAAAACTTCACCATGGAGCTTTGCTCCAAAAATGGGTTGGGACCCATTTTTAGGTGAAGTTTATGCGTGAATGCATACAGAACAGGCTGGCAGCGTAAACTTTCACGCTAAACCTCAAACGCGCGCACCGATTCTTCTCTGCCCGACGCAAGAGAACGGTTGGTGGCGTTCAGCACAAATACGGGTGCAATAAAATCTCCGTACGAGACCTTTTGCGCGCCGCCTCTGAGCAGCACGCAAAACTCGTCAAACTCGCGCACAAAGCAATCCGTGCCAATCGTGGCATCGCTTGCAAGCGTCCTCTGATCCGCTGCAACAGATATGAAATAATGATAGCTGAATTCGGTATACAGACCGATCACATCGTAGTTCTCGTAGCGAAAAACCACGTTGACGGTATTGTGTGCTCTGTACGCACGTACGGCACAAGGATATATGCCGAACAGCTCTCCCAGCATCTCCACTAAGTGCTGCGAGTAAAAGAAGAAGCCACCGTAGGGATTGTCCATATTGATGGGAGCACGGACAAGACCGCCGCGAATATCCCCCTGTGCGATCTGCGTTTTGAAATCCGCAATCTCTTTTGCATACTTGCAGCATGAGCCGCCCGTCAGCCGCACGCCCGCCTCGCGGCATTCGCGCATGAAATCGATGGCTTCCTGCTCGTCGACGGTGATGGGTTTATCGATAAACATGGGGACACCGCTTGCAATATACGGCTTGGCGTAAGGATAATGCTTGCCGCCGTGCCGCGCGGTGACCACGATGCCGTCGGCAATACCGACCGCCTCGTCATACGAGCGCATGGCAGGCACGCCAAACGCATCGCACACCTTTTGCATGGCTTCGGTATCCTCACTGTACACACCGATGACCTCGATATCCCGATACTTATCGGGGGCATCCTGCATAATAGACAAAAAGGTATTTACGTGCGAATTCTCGCAACCGAGCATAACAATTTTTTTCATGATTTTCTCCTTATTTTACTCACCGGAGACATCGCCCAGGAAAACAATCTCACAATCTTTAATTCCGCTGTTCCAGTCCATCAGAAACCCTTCTGTTTTTTCAATTGCATCCCACTCTGCCTGCGTTCCGCGGAAATAAATAGTCTGTAATCCGATACAACCATGAAACGCCATAGCTCCGATCGACCGAACGTTATTCCCGATATAGATTTCTTTCAAATTGGAGCAACCTCCGAATGCCTGTGGACTGATGATCTCAACGCTATCCGGCAATTCGATGGTTTGAACCTTTTTATTGCGGAATTGCCAATTTTGTCCGAACGCATCTTCGGCGATCTCAGTAATACCATCCGGCACTTTCACAGTTTTTTCATTCAAATAACTGTTCACCAACACGCCATCCTTGATGACCATGTCCTGCACACCGTATGTATTCACAATGAGGAATATTCCGACCACAACTGCAGCCAACCACACAAATGCGGTTCCTAACGCCGTAATCATCCAGCCGTCACTGTACATGTAATCAAAGCCCCACGACTTTTTATACGAAATAAAAATTGCCAACCACAAAACACAGCTGACGCCGGCGCAAGCAAAGGATACGTATACGTAATTTCGCGATCCTAAAAACAAACAGATCACCGAAGCCAGAAGTGATATCGCAGTAATGCATATCATCAAGATTTGGAGCACTTCATTGAGTGCAAAGCGATTAGACCTGTAGCTTGAACTTCTCTTAACAGTTCCCAAAACAGGGCTATCACTTGTACCGGATGAGGAGGAAGGCGTGTTATGGCTCACAGCCTGAGGGCGACTTGTTCCGGAAGGAGCACTCTGCTCCGTGCGCGGCATAGCGGCCCAGGTACTGTTACTCGCGGTTTGGGGACGGCTCATCCCGGAAGCAGAGCTCTGCTCCGTGCGCTGAGGAGTAGGCGGTGTTTTAGCCGCCGAACGACTATCATTTTGTTGCGCTGAAGCTTGCTTAGCGGCTTGAAGCCTTGCATCCTTCGCCGCTTTGAGCTCCGTATACATTCTGTATTCCGGATTATCTTCAGGATTATATCCGTCATCCTTGAGGCATCTGTTGGCAACGTTTACTTCCTGCGGTGTGATCTTATCAAGTTCACTAAAGTTTCTCGTCTTGATACGCAAGGATAACCATCTTAGCTCACCGTTACTCGGTGTCGCACGAAGCAATGGG